>JBBEBG010000035.1 GCA_040882465.1 Gemmatimonadota bacterium | reverse complement strand
AGAGCGACCTCGCGGATGAAGGTTGTGACGTACTCCGGGCGGGCCGCCGCCGCCGCCTCTATGAGGCGGCGCTCCGCGTCGGAGATCCGGATCGGAAGTGTCCCGCGCCGCTCGCGTGGGGGCGTCGGGCGTGGGCGTTGCGTATCGCGTTGCATGGCGTATATTGGAGTGGGACAACTTTGTGACACAACCCGTCGCAGTTCAGGGAAGAGACATGGATCCGGAGCTCGTGCAGGGGTTTCGAGAAGACGTCCAAATGAAGGCGAGGCACCTGGACGAGGAGGCGATCGAGAAGGCCGTCCGGTATCACGTAGAGGTCGCCGGGCGAGTGGGCCTTGCGTATGTCGCGCAGTGCGTGCAGCTGGCCGGAATGTTCGCAGAGCAAGCGGGAGCCTCGCCCTCCCCCTCGCCCTCCCGGCATCCAGGCGATCTTCACGTCGGGACCGAGTGGATTCGCCTCCTGTCCGGACGCATCAACGCCGAACGGGAGGCGATCTGGAGCACCCCGGAGCCACCCTGGGCCCCCAGCGATTGGGAGGAGGCTGTTCTTTGGTTGAGGATCGAAGAGGACAGAGGTCGCGAGGCCCTGACCGCCCTCGAGTCCTCAGAGGAATGGCGGGCCTTGAAGGAAGGTGTCGAACGTGGAGTAAGCGCCTTGGGGCAGATGGCGGGCGAGAAGGTGACTCTTCAGCGCCCGCGGCATTGGATTCGCCTCCTCCAGCGGTTCGGCGAAGAGTGGAGGGCGGTCTTCGTTGAAGCCTTCGGCTCCCGGCCGCTGCGCCAACTCTCGATCGCAGCACGAGAAATCCAAGAGGCCGCCGGATTCATTGACCATGAGGTTTCCGCCTGGATCCTTTTCGGGATCCCCCCCGAATTCCGGCCAACCAGCGTAGAGCTCCGGCACGTGTCGATCCGCGTGCCCGGGTGGGCCGAGGTCTTCGTCGACGGGACGCCACAATGGACGCCCACGCATGGGACGATTCCCGGAAAGCGGGTTGAGGTCACCCTCAGGAGCCCGTACTTAACGCCCGACGACTACTCGGCACTCCGGGAAGAAGTCCGGGCCCTCTGGTGGAGCGGCGCGGACGAAGAACCTGAGGAGTCCCGAGCAAGATTCACCCCCACCGACCGAGCATTCGACCGAGCATGGAGGGATGTTGGGGGCCCGCTCAGGCCCAGGGGTAAGGAGTTGTGGGAGGATGTCCGCGAGAGGTGGCTCGCCCTTTCAGCGAGCGATCCAAGCTTCCCTGAACCACCGCAGTCGGTCGCGTCAGTCCGACGGTACTTCTATCGAGTGAAGGAGAAGAAAGGCTCTCTCTTGGACCATGCCCCGAAGATCCAGAAAAAGGAGGTCGATGATGCCTAAGAAGCCGAAGAAAAAGCAGTGGTCGAAGATGATCGAAGAGTCCGGCGTCTCGATCCGAATTTTCGAGCGCGCCAATTCCTCGGCCGTCTGGTATTCGATCGTGACCGAGGATGGGCGGAAGATTCGGAAGAGTCTCAAGACGACGGACCGCTCGCTCGCGGAGACCCGCGCGAAGGCGATCGCCGAGGGAGTCGCGCGGGAGCGAATCACCGGGGCGGACGTGACTCGCGGACTCACGATCGGGCAGCTATTCGCGGCCTACCGCCGCCACCAGCTTCCCACCCTCCGGCCCTATCGTCAGCGATACGCGAAGACGTTCATGGCGATGTTCGGAGCCGCCTGGGGTCTCGACATACTCGTTGCGGACGTGGATCAGTCGCGGGTGGATTCCTACGTGCGTCAGCGAAAGGCGCTCGAGGTCCTTCCGCCGGCGTTCCAGCCGAAGGAGGAGGGCGATCTCAAGCGAGGCGGAAGGAAGGCAACGCCCCCGCGGGACGGGACCCTCGCCTCGGATTTCTCGTGGCTCTCCTCAGTCTTCAATTGGGCCCGGAAGCGGAAGGAAGGCGGGCGCCGCCTCCTTTCCGAGAACCCGCTTCACGATCTCGACACCCCGAAGGAGAGGAACGTCCGCCGTCCCGTCGCACGACACGAGCGGTACCTCGCCACCCTGGGGCGTGCGCACGACGTGGACTCCGAAGGGCGGCTCGCGTGCATCCTCTCCCTCGCAAGGTTCACGGGTCGGCGCGAGTCGGCCATCTGCTCGCTCCGCGCCTCCGACCTACTTCTCTCTCGGGACCGCATCCTTGCGGCCCTCGCCGCGGCCGGGATGGACGAGGCACTCGCGGGTCATATGCCCGACGGCGCGATCCGTTGGAGCGATGAGTCCGACAAGATGGGGCTACTCTTCGTGAGCCCGATCAGTCGAGCCGCTCGCCGCGCCCTGGACACCTACCTCGCGAAGAACCCGCGCGTGGGCGACGTGCCTCTCTTCCCCGCCCCGGGTGTCAAGCGAAAGAAGGATGACGATTCCCCGCCCCCACCGGAGAAGGCGATCAGTCGGCACACCGCGGCGAAATGGTTACTGAGAGCCGAGGAGCTCGCCGAGCTCCCGAAGCTCGAGCGGGGCACCTTCCACCCGTACCGGAGGCTATGGGCCAACGAGCGGAAGGGACTCTCAGACGTGGACGTGGCGCACGCGGCGGGATGGAAGGACACGCGCGCGATGAAGCTCTCGTATCAGAAGGCGGACCCGGAGACGGTGCTCGCCGTGGTGCAGTTCGGGACGTAGTTGGAGCCGCCCGGGACACATTCGGGACACAGCGGCCGGGAACGGGAAAGCCCCGCAGGGCCAGAGCGCCCTGCGGGGCTTCATCTTTCGGAGAGCGGGAAACCGGACTCGAACCGGCGACCCCCACCTTGGCAAGGTGGTGCTCTACCAACTGAGCTATTCCCGCGAAACCCGCGACGGTCTGAAAACCTTACTCCCACACCGCTCTCAGGGACCGGGAAGCTAGGCCGCAGGTCCATGCGTGTCAAGGTCTTCGGCCCTTTTTGACCCCCCTGGAAGCGAGGTGCCCGGTCCCTACTCGCGCGGGTTGGTTCGAAGGCACGCCCCCCTTATCTTTTCGGTTCCGTTTCTGGCCTTCCGTCCCGCATGAGGGCGTCCCCCTGGCCCGCTCCAACTCAAATCATCGGCAGGCTCCCGTCGCGGCGGCCGTCCTCTCGCTCCTCCTCGCCGGGAGCGGGACGCCTCCGGCGCTTTCGGCCCAGCAAAGCGCGGGAGACGCGGTCGTGCCTCGGGGGCAACTCTGGATCCAGGTGGACGGGGGCTCCATGGCGATCGAAGAGCTGCACGGAAATGGAGACGACCCGTCGCCCCTCGGATCGGCGTTCTTCCTTTCGGAGTTGGGCCCGGCCCAGATCCCGGCGCTCCAGGGCTTGGAGAGCCGCTTCCAGGCGCTCACCGGGAGCGAGTCCGCACCCGGGCTTCGCCTTGGTGCAACGACCGGACGGTTCTCGGCCGAGGAACAGGCGGCCTTCCTCCGCCTCAGTTACGGGGTGCTCGGACGGCTCACCGTGGGCGCGACCGTTCCGTTCATCCGGCGACGGGTGGACTCGCTCCTCCGTCTGGTCCCCGATGGGGCGAACGTGGGCTCGAACCCGGCCTTCACCGCGCCGACGGAAGTCGGGACTTTCCTCGCGGCCTCCGCCGCCACTTTGTTGGCGCTCGAGGCAGCCGTGGATATGCGTTGCACCGAGCTCGGCGAAGCGCATGCCGACTGCGTCTCCGGCCGCGGCCTAGTCCTGGAGACGGACACATTCCTCGACTCCGTGGATTCCGCCTACGACGAGGAGTTGCTCTTTCCGCTCGCGGGATCCTCGCTCGGGGACGCCGTCGCCTCTCGTTGGTCAGCGATTCGCACGGGACTCGCGGCGTGGGAAACCGACTCGCCGGAGATGGTCCCCCTCGCGACCGACCCCCTCGACCAGGCGATGTTTCGGACACTCGTCCTCGACCCGGCGTGGCCTGACGAGGCATTCCCGATCGAGAACACGCCGACATACCTGGCGATTGGGGATGTCGAATTAAACGCCGCCCTTTCCCTTCTCCACCCCTCCCCGGCGGCGTTAGAGGGCCGTGAGATCGGGATCCGGGCCACGCTCACCGGAGGTGTTCGCTTTCCGACGGGGCAGCCGGACTCTCTCCGGGCCGTCGCGCCGCTCTCGCCTCCCCGGGGCGTGTCGGGATTTTCGATGGGAGTCGCCACGGACCTCCTCCTTTCTTCGCACTTCGCCGTGCTCGCGCACGCCGAGGGGGTGTGGAACGGCACGCGGGAAATGGAGCTTCTCGCCCCTGATCCTGCGCAGCTTTATTCCCCCGGCTTCACTCGCGTGAACGTCGAGTGGGAACCTGGAGACCAGCGTTCCTTCGGCGTCACCCCGCGCTTCCATTTCGGTCCTCCACTCTCGATCGGCGCCGGATGGCAATACGTCCGAGTGGAGGCGGACCGCTTCGTTTCGCTCGAGTCAGGGGGGCCGGCGGTGCCGGCCCTGGAAGGTCCCTTCACCTTCCAGCGCGTCCTCGTCGAGATCCGGTACACGGCGACGGCCGGTGCGCTGGCGGACGCAGTGCGTTTCCCCTTCGAGGTGTACGGGCGGGCGTCCCAAACGATATCGGGATCGGGGGAATGGGCGCCCGTAGAGCGGAAGGTTGAGGCCGGGCTGCGTTTCCTACTGCACCGTTGACGAGGTCGCGAGCAGCTCCTTCGCGTGATCGCGGGAAGTCTCCGACTCGGGATCGCCCCCGAGCATCCGCGCCACCTCCTGGACTCTCTCCCTCCCTCCGAGGGTCCGCACGCTAGTCACCGTTTCGCCGCCTTCCTCCCGCTTTTCGACGACGAAGTGATGCGCACCGCGCGCGGCGATCTGGGGAAGGTGCGTCACGACGAAGACCTGGTGGCGACTGGCGACCTCCCGCAGCTGGGCGGCGACCGCCACGGCAACGGTGCCTCCGATCCCGGCATCAATCTCGTCGAAGACGAGGGTGGGGACCCGGTCCTGGCACGCGAGAATGGACTTGAGCGCGAGCATCACTCGGGACAGCTCGCCCCCACTCGCGATCCGCGCGAGGGGCTTCGGCTCGAAGCCGGCGTTCAGCGAGGCGAGAAATCGGACCTGTTCGGCGCCTCCGGCCCCCGGCGGCTCTACCGGATCGAGCGCGATTCGGAACTGCGCCCCCGCCATGCCGAGACTCGGAAGGAGAGCCTCCACGGCGGCCGCGAGCCGGGTCGCTCCGTCGGCCCGTTGCTTCGAAAGCGCCTCGGCGCGCTCCCGAAGCGCCCGCTCCGCCGCGGCGACCTTCGCGGCCAGCGCCTTCTCGTCGAAGGCCGCACCGTCCAGCTGAGAGAGCTCTTGGCCCGTTCGCCGGCCGTGCTCGATGACGTGGGAGAGCTCGGGGCCGTACTTTCGCTTGAGCCGGAAAAGAAGGTCCGCCCGTGCGCGGAGCTCGTCGGCGCGGCGCGGCGAGACCTCCACGCCGGAGCCGTAGCGCTCGATGCTCCGGCCGAGCTCGGCGGCCCGGTGGTAGAGCTCGTCCGACTGGTCTCGTAGCGCCTCCAGGGAAGGATCGAAACGGGCGAGGCGCGCGAGGAGATCCCGCGCCTCCGCGATCCGCTCGGATGAGGATCCCTCCGCACCGTAGAGGAGGTCGTAGACCTGTCCGGAGCCGCGCGCCAGCTCCTCCGCATGCTCCAGGCGTCCCAGTTCTTCCGCGACGCGTTCGTCGTCGCCCTCGGAGAGCTCCGCCTCTTCGATCTCCCCGAGCTGGAAGCGGAGGAAATCCGCTCTCCCGGAAATCTCCCGAAGTCGGGCATCGCGCTCCTCCGCGCTGGCCTGGAGACCGGTCAGCTCCGAGTGGAGACGCGCGATGGCTCGCGACTCTTCGCCGGCTCCCGCGAAGGCGTCGAGAATGTCCTTCTGATCGGCGGGACGGAGGAGAGTCTGGTGCTCGTGTTGGCCGTGGAAGTCCACGAGCGCCTGCCCGAGCTCGGCGAGAGCGCCCGCCGTGGCCGGGGATCCTCCAATCCATGCGCGGCTCCGTCCTTCGGCCTGGATCTCTCGCCGAAGGAGGAGGAGCTCACCTTCTTCGAGATCGAATCCCATCTCCGCAACGCGCTCCCGCACCTCGGGCGCCGAGGAGAGGTCGAAGACCCCCTCGATCACCGCCCGGTCCGCTCCGCTTCGGATCCCCTCCGCGGACGCGCGCCCCCCGAGGAGGAGGCCGAGGGCGCCCACGACGATGGACTTCCCGGCCCCGGTCTCCCCGGTCAGGACGTTCAGCCCCGGCCCCAGGTCGAGAGACAGGTCCCGGATGACGGCGAGGTTCTTGACCCGGATCTCTAATAGCATGGTACTTAAGCTTTTCAGACGGCCCAGTTCAGAACGCTTCGAAGCGTGTCGAAATACGTCTGACCGGGGAAGCGGACGAGGGAGACCCGCACCTTCCCCTTCTCCACGACGACCCGATCACTCGGGTCGAGGGCGTGAGCGACCTGTCCGTCCGCCGTGACGACGAGGTCCTCGACCGGGTCCACCGCGCGAATGGTCAGATGCACCTTGTCGGGGAGAACCAGCGGTCGCATCGCCATCGTGTGCGGCGAGATCGGCGTGACCACGAGGCAGTCCGTCTCCGGCACGATGATGGGGCCTCCCGCGGAAAGCGAGTAGGCGGTGGAGCCAGTCGGCGTCGAGACGATGACCCCGTCTCCGGAAAAACTTCCGATCTCCTCGCGAGACCCTTCGCGTCCCACCTCGAGGTCGAGCCGAACCACACGCGCGACGCCTCCCTTGTGGATCACTAGGTCATTCAGCGCCCAGAGGCGCGGCCCCTCCGTGCCGTCCGCGTGTTCGATGCGCCCTTCGAGCGTGGAGCGCGGATCGAGGAGTGCCTTCCCGTCGAGAATCTGCTCGAGGGATTCCTCCAGGGCCTGCGGCGAGATCGAGGTGAGGAAACCGAGCCGCCCGAGATTCACGCCGAGGACCGGAACACCGGCGGCCGCGACCTTCCGTACCCCCCGGAGGAGCGTCCCGTCGCCGCCGAGAGTGAGAAGGAGCTCCACACCGCTTCCGTCCATGGAGAGGGGCGCGGAATCTGCCAGAGGCCCGATCCGGAGATCTTCCTCGGGAAAGAGCGTGAGACCATGGGACTCTGCGAAGTGGTGAACCCGTTCGAGCGCGGCGCGGAGATCGTCGGTGACCTGGCGCCCCACGAGCCCGATCCGAGAGATCTTTCCCGAGAGGGCTGCGGGGCGCTGGTCCCTGACCTCGGTCACGCGCTCTCCCGTGAGGCCCTCGGACCACTTTCCACGAGCCTTCGTACACGCCCGGCGATTCCGGCCGCGTCGAGCTCGAGCTCTTTGAGGAGCGTCCCCCTCGACCCGTGCGCCACGAACTGGTCGGGGAGCCCGAGCGTCGCGAATCGGGCCGGGAAGCGCAGATCCGGGTCGTCGGACACCTCTCGAGCGATGAATGCCCCGAATCCGTTTACGACCGTCCCCTCTTCCACGGTCAGGACCGCGTCGTGGCGTTGGAGAATGGCCGCCAGGACCTTCCGGTCGTAGGGCTTGAGGAACCGGCAGTTGACCACGGTCGCGGACACGCCTTCCATCGCCAGCGCGGCGCCAGCGGCGAGGCTCGACACGACCATGGATCCGACGGCGAGGATCGCGACGTCGGCCCCCTCGCGGAGAACCTCCCAGCTCCGATACGGAACCTCGGGGATCTCCGACAAGGTCGGCACCTCCGCGGGAACCGTGGCCCGGGGCCACCGGACGGAGAACGGCCCATCGTGCAGGGAGATCCCCAGGCGCAGGAGGGCGAGCATCTCAGCGCCGTCCTTGGGCGCCGTCACCGTCATCCCGGGGATCGCGAGCATGTACGCGATGTCGAAGGCGCCGTGGTGGGTCGGCCCGTCCTCGCCCGCGACCCCCGCCCTGTCCATGCAGAAGACTACGGGAAGGCGCTGGAGCGCGACGTCGTGTACGATCGAATCGAAGGCGCGCTGGAGGAACGTCGAGTAAATCGCGACGACGGGCTTGATCCCCTGGGTCGCGAGCCCCGCCGCGAAGGTCACCCCGTGCCCTTCCGCGATTCCGACGTCGAAGTGCCGCTCCGGAAATTTCTCGGCGAAGATCTCCGAGCTCGTTCCGTCCGGCATCCCCGCCGTGATCACGACCACGCGTGGGTCTTGCTGGCCGAGTTCCGTTACCCCGCGCCCGAAGACCTTCTGGTAGCGGGGAAGCCCTCCAGCCTTGGTCTTCCCCGCGCCGGAGATCTTGTCGAAGGGAGAAGCCGCGTGCCAACGCCATGGATCCTCCTCGGCCGGCTCGTACCCCTTCCCTTTCCGGGTGAGAACATGCACAAGCACGGGTCCTTTCATCTTCCGGACCCCCTCGAGGGCCGGGATGAGGTCGTCGAGGTTGTGGCCGTCCACCGGACCGACGTACCGGAAGCCGAGCTCCTGGAAAATCATTCCCGGGACGAGGAGGTGCTTCACGCTCTCCTCCATCTTCCCCGCGACCGATTCCACGACCTCGCCCAGGCTCCGGGGCGCCTTCTGGAGGAGTCCCTTCACCTCCGCGCGGAGGCGATTGTACGTGGGGTTCGTGATCATCGTCGTCAGGTACTTGTTCATCGCGCCGACGTTCGGCGCGATGGACATGTCGTTGTCGTTCAGAACGACGATGAGGTCGCGGTCCGTATCTCCCGCATTATTAAGCGCTTCGTAGGCGAGTCCGCACCCCATCGCGCCATCCCCGATGATCGCGACGACCTTCTCCTCACGGCCGAGGAGGTCGCGGGCCGTCGCCATTCCGAGCGCGGCGGAGATCGAGGTCGCCGCATGCCCCGCGCCGAAGGCGTCGTATTCGGACTCTTCCCGGCTCAGGAAAGGAGCGAGGCCACCGCGTTGACGAATCGTTGGGAAGCGGTCGTTGCGGCCGGTGAGGATCTTGTGGATGTATCCCTGGTGTCCGGTATCCCAGACCAGCTTGTCCCGGGGGGTCTCGAAGACGAAGTGCAGCGCGACGGTGAGCTCGGCGACCCCGAGGCTCGCGCCGAAATGGCCGCCGATCTCGGACACGACGTCAATGTGCCGCTCCCGCACCTCGTCGACGAGCGACGCGAGCTCGTTTCGCGAAAGTGCACGGAGGTCCGCTGGGGAGTTCACCCGCTCGAGTACCGACACCGCACTCCTCCCCGTGGGAGGTGGAAGCTGGGGGCCCAAGTCTTAAAGATAGTCGAAAAGCTGGTTCCGCGAACATGGAAAAGCGGGCCGCCCAGCGCGCTTTCCGGCCCTCGCCGCCCGCGCCCCGCTCACCGGTCGCGGTCCACGACGTGACGGGCCATGGCGAGAAGCGCCGGAGACGAGATCCCGCCCTCCTCCAGGGCGAGGCCGGCCACTTCCACGCGGGCTGCCGCCTCGCGACGGGCGTCCTCCACGCCGAGGAGTGACACATACGTGGACTTCTCCAGCGCCTGGTCCGAGGGCTCCTTCCCGAGCACGTCGGCCCCGGCCGTCGCATCCAGGACGTCGTCGGCGACCTGGAAGGCGAGCCCGATCTCTCGCCCATAACGATCGAGGGCGTCCAACTCCTTGGGCGCGGCCCCGGCGGCCACCCCACCGATCCGGAGCGAGGCGGTAAGGAGGGCGCCCGTCTTCATCCCGTGCAAGCGGTCGAGCTCGGGGCGGGAGAGGCGCTTCCCTTCCCCGAGGAGATCGAGCCCCTGACCGCCGACCATCCCTCCGGCACCCGCGGCACGAGCGAGGATCCGAACGATCTCGCGGCGCGTCTCGATCGGGCGTCCGAGCGCGGTCGCAGCTCGCCACGCCTGCCGGGCGGCGGCGGGGATGAGGGCCGCGGCCGCAACCGTCGTCGCCGCCTCCCCGAAAAGAGTATGCGGCGCCGGCCGCCCCCGGCGAAGCGGCGCGTCATCCATACAGGGGAGGTCGTCATGCATGAGGGAGTACGCATGGATCAACTCGAGCGCGGCCGCGAGGGGGTATGCCGCCGCCGGGAGCGGTTCCTGGGACGAGGGTGCGCCCCGGCACGCCCCGAAGGCGGCGATGCAGAAGATCGGCCGAAGTCGTTTCCCGGGGGCCATGACTCCGGCCTCCACCGGGCCCCGAAGACCTTCGGGAAGGTCGGGAAGAAGCTCGGCCACGGCCCCCTGGAGGGCCGCGTCTACATGCGCTCGCTCTTCCGCGAGAAAGGTGGCCAGGGAAAACCCCTCGGACACTGCCCTCACCCTTCTCCTTCCTCCGAGGGCTGCGTCGCGGCGGGCTCCGCCTCTCCGACCAGCTCCTCGACCCGGAGCTCCGCGGTGGAAAGGAGCGACTCCGCCTCCCGGATGTGGCGAACTCCTTCTTCGAAGAGAGCGAGCCCCCGCTCCAGCTCGACCTCTCCCCCTTCGAGAGTGGCAACGATCTCCTCGAGGCGGCGAAGCCGGGCTTCCAGCGACATCTCCTGGGCCTCCCCCGCGCCTCCGTCGGGGCCGGACCCGGGACCGCGCCGGCCGGGCCCGCCTTCTTTCGCTCCCCGCTTCGTCACACTCCCTCCTCGCTCACGCCCAGGGTTTCACATTCGATGTGTCCGTCCACGACCCTCAGGTGAAAGGTCGGTTCCGCGCGGAAGTCGGCGGCCTTCTTGAGGACCCGCCCGCCGGCGCCGATCGGCACCGCGTAGCCCCGGCGGAGGGTGGAAAGGGGGGAGAGGGTCTCTACTCTCGCGGCCTGCCCGCCCAGCGTCTCGCGGCGCTCCTGAATCAGGTGCCGGACTCCCCAGGCGAGGGCATCCTGCCGGCGCTCCAGCATGCGCCGCCGGGGCTCGGCGAGCCGTTTCACCCCCTGCACGAGCCTCATGCGGGCAAGGTCGAGGCGGTGTGTGCGTCGTTCGGCCTGGCGGCGAAGGGCCCGCGCGAGGCGGGGACGGACCGCCGCGAGGAGCTCCGAGACGACGCGACCGTCCTGGACCGCCGCCTCCGCGGCGGCGGAAGGCGTGGGGGCGCGAAGATCGGCGACCAGGTCCGCGATCGTGACGTCCACCTCGTGGCCGACGCCCGAGATGACCGGCACCCGCGATTCCGCGATCGCCCGTGCGACCGGCTCTTCGTTGAAGGCCCAGAGGTCCTCGATGGACCCGCCTCCGCGCCCGACGATGATGAGATCCACACGACCGCTCTCCGACAGCGCGCGAAGGGCGGCCGCAATTTCCCCAGCGGCGCCCTCGCCCTGCACGCGCGCACCGCAAAGGAGGACGCGGGTCCAAGGGGCCCGTCTGCCCAGGACGGTGAGGATGTCATGGAGTGCCGCCCCCGACGGAGAGGTGACGATCCCAATGGTCCCGGGAAAGCGGGGAATGGCCCGCTTTCGCGCCGGATCGAGGAGCCCTTCTTCGGCGAGCCGGGTGCGAAGCCGCTCGAAGGCGAGCCGCCAGAGCCCCTCCTCACCCTCCCCTTCGAGTCTCCGGACCGTGAGCTGGTACTCGCCCCGGGCCTCGTACAGGGTGAGAGAGCCGAGTGCCCGGACCCGCATCCCTTCATCGGGGTCCACTGGAAGCCGCACCGCATCGCGCTTCCACATCACGCACCGAAGCTGAGCGGCCTCGTCCTTGAGCGAGAAGTAGAGGTGTCCCGAGCGCGCCCGTGTCCAATTCGCGATTTCGCCACCAACCCAGAGCTCCGGCATCCACGATTCGAGCAGGGTGCGAACCGTCCGATTGAGCTCGGAGATGGTCCAGACCCTTTCCTCCGGGATGGAGGGCCCTTCGGGGACTGGCGGTACCGCAAAGAGGTCGAGAGGCATCCCCTCCCCCGTGGTCACTTCTTCCCTCGGGCGGCGTTCGAGGCGTCGAGCGTGTTCTGCAGGAGGATTGCGATCGTCATGGGGCCGACGCCACCGGGGACGGGGGTGATCGCGGCGGCGACTTCCTTCACTCCTTCGAAGTCCACGTCCCCAGTGAGGCGGTAACCGCGCTCGGCGGAAGGGTCGTCCACCCGGTTGACCCCGACATCGATCACGACCGCGCCAGGGCGGATCATGTCGGCTTTGACGAGCTCCGGGCGCCCGATCGCGACGATGAGGATATCGCCGAGGCGAGTCACCGCCCCGAGATCCGGCGTTCGGGAGTGCGCCACGGTGACGGTGGCGTTCCCCCCGCGACCGCGTCCCAGAAGGAGAGAGACCATGGGGCGCCCGACGATGTTCGAGCGACCCACCACGACGACATGTTTCCCCGCCGGGTCGTGCCCGCTGCGGAGGAGGAGCTCGATGATGCCGCGCGGGGTGCAGGGGGCGAGAACCCCGGGATCGCCCGCATTGAGGCGCCCGACGTTGATCGGGTGGAAGCCGTCCACATCCTTCGATGGATCCACCGCTTCCAGAATCCTCCCCTCCTCGATCTGGGACGGGAGCGGAAGCTGGACGAGGATCCCGTGGATCTCCGGATCCGCGTTCAGCTCGCGGATGAGGGCGAGGAGATCCCCTTCGGAAGTCGCGGCGGGGAGATCGATCTGCCGCGACTGGATTCCGGCTTCCCGCGCCGCCCGGTTTTTCATGCGGACATACGCCTGGCTCGCCGGGTCTTCGCCTACGAGGACGGTCGCGAGGCCGGGTGGGCCCTTCCCCGAGGCGACGCGTGCCTTCACCCCTTCCGCCACCTCTCGCCGGATCGCCTGCGCGACTTCGGTTCCCGAGATGATCTCAGCCCCCATGTCCCCGCCCTCCCCCCTCCGTGTCACCGCGCGAAGTCGATGGCCCTGGTTTCCCGGATGACGATGACTTTGATCTGCCCCGGATATTGGAGCTCTTCCTCGAAGCGGCGCGCCACTTTTTCTGAGATCTGCGCCATCTCCGCATCGGTGACCTTTTCGGGCTGGACCATGACACGGACCTCCCGTCCGGCCTGGACGGCGAAGCACCGTTCCACTCCCGGAAATTCCATGGCCAACTCCTCGAGCCGCTCCAGCCGCTTCACGTAGGTGTCGAACATCTCGCGGCGCGCGCCGGGACGGGAGCCGGAGATCGCGTCCGCCGCCGTCACGAGGAAGGCCTCTGCCGAAGCGTGCGGCTCCTCGTCGTGGTGCGCGCGGATCGTGTTCAGGACGACGTCCGGTTCCCCATGGCGCTTACACAACTCATACCCGAGCTCCACGTGGGTTCCCTCGTGGTCGTGCGTCATTCCCTTCCCAACGTCGTGCAGAAGCCCGGCCCGCTTGGCCATCTGCGCGTCGAGCCCCATCTCGGTGGCCATGAGCCCCGCGAGGCGCGCGACTTCTTTCGAATGGCGGAGCTGGTTTTGCCCGTAAGAGGTCCGGAACTTGAGGCGCCCAAGCACCTTCATGATCTCGGGATGGACCTGGTGAATGCCGAGGTCGTAGAGCGTCTGCTCGGCCGCCTCCTTCATTCCCTCCTCCACCTCGGCGCGGCTCTTCTCCACGATCTCCTCGATCCGCCCCGGGTGGATCCGCCCGTCCTCGATCAGCTTCTCCATGGCGATCCGGGCGATCTCGCGGCGGACCGGATCGAAGCCCGACAGGACGATGGCCTCGGGAGTGTCGTCAATGATGACGTCAATGCCGGTGGCTTGCTCGAAGGCGCGGATGTTTCGACCTTCTCTGCCGATGATCCGGCCCTTCATTTCGTCGGAGGGGAGCTGGACCACGGAGACGGTGGCCTGGGCCGTCTCCTCGGCGGCCATCCGCTGGATCGCGAGCGCGATGACGTTTTTCCCTTCGCGATTCGCGGTGCGCTGAGCTTCCTCGCGGACCTCTCGAATCTGTTGGGCGGCCCGGGCACGGGCCTCGTCGATCAGCTCGGCCTGAAGCTGCTCCTTCGCCTCGTGCGCGGAGATCCCGGCGAGCGCCTCTAGCCGTTGACGGAACTGGCCCTGGACGTGGATCGAATCGCGGTCTCTGGCCTCGATGGCCGCCTCGCGCTCCCGGAGCTCGCTGGTGCGCACCTCCTGGGCGGCGTCCCGGCCATTCAGCAGGTCGAACTTGTGGTCCAAGGACTCGGAACGTTCCGCGAGGCGGCGTTCGGTGCGTTCGAGCTCCTCCCGCCTCCGCGCCTCCTCCTTGTCCCATTCCTCGCGAAGCCGGAGCGCCTCCTCGCGTCCCGCGAGGGCGGCCTCTTTGCGAGCGGTCTCTCCTTCTTCCCGGGCCCGTGCGAGGATTCGTGAGGCCTCGTCGCGGGCCTGAGCCCGTTCCGCGGCCTGACGGGCCCGCTCCCGGCCCCTCCCGAAGAGAAAACCCGCACCGAGGCCCGCAAGCGCGAGAAGAGCGACCACGACGGCGGTGGCCTGCGGGGACATTTATACACTCCGCGATCGGGCGCGAACGACACCCGAAGGAAGGCTCGTTCAGGGGCCTCCAGACCAGACCGGACCGGTCGGCCCTCCATTACGAAAGTTGGCGTTAGAATAGGAATCGTCTACGAACGGCCGCAAGGCCGGGGCCTATGGAGGCCCAGGAAAGGCCCTGCGGCAGTCCCGTCGAGGGCCGGGACCGACCCCGCGGCGGCTCAGAGCAAGCGGCCGCTGAGGCCCCGCGGGACGCGGGCCCCGGGCGCCGGGCGCCTCGCGCGGCGCGCGCTCAGCGGCCCGCTACCGCCTCTTCGACCTTGCGGGCGAGGTCGAGGGAACGAGCGGTGACCTCCTGGCGGAGGTCATTCAGCTCCTCGCGCGCGCGAAAGTACTCGTCGGTGATGGCGAGTGCAGCCAGGATCACCGCGCGGTGGGTCTCGGTGCTACCGCCGAGCTGTCGGACCTCGCGCACGCGTTTATCGAGGAAGTCCGCGCACTGTTTCGCGTATTCGGGTTCGGCCGTGGACCGGAGGACGTGCTCCTCTCCACCGATCCGGACCGTGACCGTACTCCGCGGTGACTCCTTGCTCATGCGGATCCTCCGTTCGAAGGGCCTACTCACCGGGCGTTCGAGCCGACCGCTCCGGCCACCTGCCCGCTCAGCGCTGGCTTTCGAGGAAGCGAAGCCGGGAGAGGAGTCGGTCTATCCCGTCCCTTCCTTCTTCGATCCTCCCCTCGAGCTCGCGATTTTCGGATTCCATCCGGGAGAGCCGGTTCTGTAACTCGACGGGGTCGGCCTTTCCCTTCCGCATTCGGTCGAGGAGCGCTTCCAGCTCCCCGACCCGCCCGAGGAGGGCGATCCGTTCGTCGAGAAGCTTGCCGACGGCTTTGTCCAGGCGCGCGAGGGCCTCGCGCTCCTGGAAGTCAGCCTTGGGATCCCCGGACACCGACATGGAGCTCCTCTGCGAGATCGTGGACGATTCGCCTCACCGTGCCCTCCACCTCTCCGTCGGTCAACGTGCGGTCGCGGGCCCGGAAGTTGAGCCGGATCGCCACGGAGCGCGCGCCCTCCGCCATGGTTTCGTCCCGGTAGAGATCAAAAACCCCAACCTCTTCCAGCACCTCCCCGCCCCGAGCCCGGACGAGGGAGAGGACCCTCTCCACAGCGACCTCGCCCGGAACAAGGAGCGCGAGGTCGCGCTCGGCGCCGGGATGGATCGGGAGTGGAACGTAAGCGGGAACCGGCGCGGGCGCAGGGTTGGCCGCGAGAGGAACCTCGAGCGCCCAGACCTCCGAGGCCCAGGGGGGGAGGTCTCCCCGGCCGGGCATCAGCCGTCCGCCGACGCCCAGGAGGTGACCTCCATCGCCGGTCGCGGCAAAGGCCGATTCCGAGAGGAGGCCGGCCGCCAGGGCGGCGGACTTGTCGGCCGGACTCAACCGTGACCCCACCCCGCAAGCAACCTGGACCACCCGCTCGAGAAGCCCTTTGAGGTCCCAGAGGTCCAGGGGGTCCGCCGCCCCGCTCCAGTGCGCCGGCCGTCGGGATCCGTGGAGAATCGCCGCGAGCCGGGTCTCCTCGCGGGGGAGCTCACCGGGCGCGCCGCGGTGGAAAACGGTGCCGATCTCGAAGAGCCGCACGTCACGGACCCCGCGCGCCAGGTTGTGCTCGAGTCGCCGAACCAGGCCAGGGAGGAGGCCGGTCCGAAGAGAGCCCTCCTCCGCCGAAATCGGATTGAGGAGCTCCACTTCCCCTTCCGAGGCCGGAGCGAAGGCGGGGGTCTGCGCCTCGCAGAGTCCCGCACCCTCGAGGAGCCGGCGGAGCCGCTCCTCGAGGTCGAAGAGGGGATGATCCGGGACGGTGCTCGGCCGGAACGGTCCGAGCGCGTCGGGAAAGGCGTCGAATCCCTTCCGGCGCGCGATCTCTTCGATGAGATCCACCTCCCGTGTCACGTCGAAGCTTCGAAAACCCGGAACCTGGACGGCCAGCGCCCCACCGCCACCGGCCACCTCGAAGCCCAGCGGTTCGAGCAGCGTGCGGATTTCCGTCTCGGAGAAAGCCAACCCCAAGACCCGCTCGACCCGCGCGGCGCGAAGGCTCACCGTCGAACGTGCGAAGGGACGCGCGGCGCAGTCCAGGATCGGTCCGTTGATCTTGCCCCCCGCGGTCGCGAGAATCAGCCGGGCCGCGCGGTGCATCGCCCGAACCATCCCCTCGGGATCCACCCCCCGTTCGAAGCGGTAGGAAGCGTCCGTGCTGAGTGCGAGCGCTTTCCGGGTGGCGCGGATCGGCCCGGGCGTGAAGTGGGCGCACTCGAGAATGAGGTCGTTCGTCCGGGAACCGACCTCCGAGTCGGCCCCTCCCATGACGCCCGCGACCGCGGCTGGGCGCACCGCGTCGCAGATCGCGAGCATCCCCTTGGAGAGCTTTCGATCCACTCCGTCCAGCGTCCGGAGCCGTTCCCCCGGCCCCACCGCCCGCACGACGATGGTGCGCTTCTCCAGGCGGTCCAGATCGAACGCATGGAGGGGCTGCCCGAGCTCGAGGAGGACGTAGTTCGTCGCGTCCACGACGTTGTTGATCGGGCGGGCGCCCGCGGCCCGGAGGCGGTTCTGGAGCCAGAGGGGTGACGGGGCCACCCGCACCCCCCGAACGACGAGGCCCAGATAACGAGGGCAGAGCTCCGGCGCCTCGATCCGGACGGAGACCTCGCCGGCGGACACTTCGTTCGCGGCCGTGCGGAGCTCCAACCCTTCGACGTGGGCGATCGCCGCGGACTCCTCGTCGGGAAATGCCGGAAGGACGAGGGCCGCGTGGCCGCCGTGAGCCAGCTCCCGGGCGATCCCCTCGTGCGAGAGGAGGTCCGGCCGGTTCGACGTGACCTCGACGTCCATCCGCACGTCGTCGAGGGAAAGCGCGTCTACGAGGGTCGTGCCGGGACGGAGGGACTCGTTCAGCACCATCAGCCCCTGAGATCCGTGCCCAAGGCCCAACTCGCGCTCCGAGCAGAGCATCCCCTCGGAGACTTCGCCCCGGAGTTTGGCCTTTCCGATCGTCATGCCACCGGGAAGCGTCGCGCCCACCGGCGCGAACGGATAGACCCCGCCTGCCGCCACGTTGTCGGCACCGCAGACGACCTGAAGTGTCGCCCCTCCGGCGTCCACGTCACACACCCGGAGGCGATCGGCGTTCGGGTGCGGACGGACCTCCTTCACCTTCGCGACCACGATTTGCGAGAGTCCTTGGGCGAGCGGCTCGACCGTCTCGACAGGCGCGCCGAGCGCGGCGAGGCGCTCCGCGAGCTCCTCGGGGTGCCCGTCGAGCCCGGGAGCGAGCTCCCGCAACCAGCGGAGAGAGACCTTCATGCGTCCGCGAACTGGCGGAGAAAGCGCATGTCGTTTTCGAAAAAGAGGCGCAGATCCGGAACCCCGTATCGGAGAAGCCCGATCCGGCCAGGCCCCATTCCGAAGGCGAACCCGGTGTAGCGTTCGGGATCGAGGCCACAACCCTCGAGGACGGCGGGATCCACCATTCCCGCCCCCATGATCTCGATCCAGTCCGACTCGCGCTCGACGCCCTCCTCGTCTCGGAAGACGCGTTTCACATCCACTTCGGCCGAGGGTTCCGTGAAGGGAAAGAAGGAAGGGCGGAAGCGGACCCGTGTCCCCGGACCCCAATACCGGCGCGCGAATTCGGCGAGCGTCGCCTTGAGATCCACGAAGGTGATCCCTTCGTCCACGGCGAGCCCCTCGAGCTGCATGAAGGCGGGGGTGTGGGTCGCGTCGTACGAATCGCGGCGGTAGACCATTCCCGGTGCGAGGATTCGAATCGGCGGAGGATGCCGCTCCATGATCCGGATCTGTACGGGGGAGGTGTGGCTTCGCAGGAGGTGGCCACTCTTGAGGTAGAGGGTGTCCTGCTCGTCAGCGGCTGGGTGGTCGAGGGGGGTGTTCAGCGCCTCGAAGTTGTACCACTCCGTCTCGGCCTCAGGGCCCCGCGCGAGGGTGAAACCGAGCCCGCGGAAAATCCCTACGAGCTCATCGATGACCCGAGTCACCGGATGCCGCGCACCCGTCCATTCCGGGCGCCCCGGGAGTGTCAGGTCCTCGGCGGGAGCCTCCGCCTCGCCCGCGCCCGCGAGCTCGGCTTCGCGGTCGTCGAGCGCACCCTGGAGCCGCTCCTTAACCCGATTCGCCTCGGCGCCGACGCGTGGACGTTCGGCCTCTGGAAGCTCCCCGAGGTGCCGGAGGATGCCGGAAATCCGGCCGTCCTTCCGCCCCAGGAAGGCGACCCGGACCGCCTCGAGCGCGCGGGCGTCGGACGCAAGGCGCACACCCTCTACGGCCTCGGCCTCCAGCCGCTTGAGCGCCTCGACCAGCTCTCCTTCGTTGGACATGGGGCTCCGGGGGGGGATCAGCCGAGGCCGAGCTTCTCCTTGGCCTGGCCTGCGAGGACGCCGAAGGCGACCGGATCCTTGATGGCGAGCTCCGCCAATGCCCTTCGGTCGAGCTCCACGCCGGACTCGCGAAGCCCGTTCATGAGGCGGGAATACGAGAGATCGTGCTGGCGTGCCGCCGCGTTGATCCGGGTAATCCAGAGGCGCCGAAAGTTGCGTTTCTTCTTTTTCCGGTCGCGATAGGCGTGTTCCCACCCCTTCTCCACCGCATCCTTGGCGGTCCGGTAGAGCTTTTTCCTTCCCCCGAAGTAGCCCTTCGCTTCCTTCAGGATCTTCCGCTTTCTATCCTTGCGCGCCGGGGCGCCCGTAGACCGTGGCATGGCTTGACTCCCTCGTTGAGATTGTGGGCGCGTTAGATGCCCGGAAGCATCCGCTTGACGCGCTTCTCATCGGCCGCCGATACGAGGGTGGCCTTTCGCAAATGCCGCTTCCTCTTGGGGGACTTCTTCGTGAGGATGTGGCTCTTGTAAGCCTTCCGGCGGCGAATCTTGCCGGTCCCGGTGCGCTTGAACCGCTTCGCGGCAGCGCGGTTCGACTTCATCTTCGGCATCTTCGTCTCCTGGCGGGCCCGGCTCCCGGGCGCCCTGCTATGCTTTCGTGTTGACGGGCGCGAGCACCATCGTCATCGTGCGGCCCTCGCGCGTCGGCTGACTTTCGATTTTTCCCACGTCCTCCACGTCCACGAGGACACGTTCGAGGACTTCGAGTCCGAACTCCGGATGGGAAAGTTGGCGGCCCCGGAACATCATGGTGACCTTCACCTTGTCCCCTTCCTCGAGAAATCGCCGGACGTGCCGGGTCTTGAACTCGTAGTCGTGCTCTTCGATCCCCGGGCGGTATTTCACTTCCTTCACCTGAATCGTGTGTTGCTTCTTCCGTGCCTCCCGGGCCCGCCGAGCTTCCTCGTACTTGAACTTCCCATAGTCCATCAAACGGCAAACCGGCGGCCGCGCGTCCGGCGCGACTTCAACGAGATCCAGGCCAGTTTCTGCCGCCCTGGTCCGGGCGTCGTCGAGAGAAATGATCCCGACCTGGCCCCCGTCGGCGTCAATGAGGCGGATGGGGCTGATTCGGATCTGCTCGTTTACGCGAACCTTTTGTTCCTTGATGGTCGTACCTCCGATGGGAACGGATGCGTTCGGACCAACCACAAAAAAAAGCGGCCCGGCGTTGTCCGGGCCGATCAAGCCGTAGGGCGGGTAGGCCAACTGAGCCCGCACCAAGGCAATTCGGACCCGGCGGCCAACCTCCCCGGTGCGGAGGGAGTGCCGAAAGGTGGAAGGGGCTCTCCCCCCTCACTTCCGCGTTTTTCCTGAAGGAAAGATACCGCCGAGGAGGGGGGCGTCAAGCGTGGGGGTGAGGGTCAGAAGTCGAGAGCCCGGCGGCGGATGTCTTCCAGGAGCCGATCGCGGAAGACCCCTCGGGGCATGATCTCCTGCTTCTTCCCCGCGCCTCGCTTCCGCACGGCAACCGTCCCCTCGGCGGCTTCCCGCTCGCCGATGACACCCATGTACGGGACCTTCCTCATCTCGGCCTCCCGGATCCGATAACCGAGGGTCTCCCGCTCGACCAGGGTGGCCCGTATCCGCTGGTCCTTCAGCTCGGCGGTGAAGGCCGCCGCGTCCTCCCGCGAGTCCTCGGAGATCGGAAGAATTCGGACCTGCTCGGGCGCGAGCCAGAGGGGAAACGCGCCCGCGTAGTGTTCGATGAGCCCACCCACGAAGCGCTCCATGGACCCCACCAGGACGCGGTGCAACATCGCGGGGCGATGCCGCTCGTTGTCGTCCCCCACGTACTCGAGGCCGAAACGTTCGGGAAGATTGAAATCGAGCTGGACGGTCGGGCCCTGCCAATTTCTCCCGATCGCATCGATGAGCTTGAAGTCAAGCTTGGGGCCATAAAATGCGCCGCCCCCCTCGTCCACGGCGTAGTCGATCCCCCTCTTCTCCAAAACCGCCCGGAGGACGGCCTCGGCCCTGGCCCACTGTGCCTCCGAGCCGATCGCCTTCTCGGGGCGGGTGGCCAGTTCGATCGTGTACGGATACCCGAAGGTCCGGAGCATCTCGTCCACCAGGTCGAGGAGCGCCTCCACCTCCGACGGAACCTGTTCTTCCGTGCAGAAGACGTGCGCATCGTCCTGAGTGAACCCTCGCACCCTGAGCATCCCGTGAAGGACGCCGCTCCGCTCATAACGGTACACGGTTCCGAATTCGGCGTACCGAATCGGGAGGTCGCGGTAGGAGCGCTGGCCGGATTCGTAAATGCAGATGTGCCCCGGACAGTTCATCGGCTTGGGCCGGTAACGGCCCCCTTCCACTTCCACCGCCGCGAACATGCTTTCCTTGAAGTTCTCCAGGTGCCCGGAGATCTCGAAGAGCTTTTCGCTCATCAGGTGCGGAGTGTAGACGAGGTCGTAACCATGCCGGAGGATCAACTCCCGCTCGAAGTTCTCGATCTCGCTCCGTACGATCGCGCCGTGGGGCTGCCAGAGAATGAGCCCCGGCCCGACACGCCGATCCACCGTGAATAGATCCAGCTCGCGGCCGAGGACCCGGTGGTCGCGGCGCTTCGCCTCTTCCAGGCGCTCGAGGTGCTCCCCGAGCTCTTTTTCCTTGAAGAAGGCGGTGCCGTAGATGCGCTGGAGCATCTGTCGGCGCTCATCTCCCCGCCAATAGGCCCCGGCCGCGGAGAGGAGGCGAAAGTGCGCGAGCCTCCCGGTCGAAGGGACGTGAGGCCCGCGGCAGAGGTCGAGGAAGGGACCATCCGTGTAAACGGTAATGATCTCGTCGTCGCCGAGCTCCTCGAGGCGCTCCAGCTTGAGAGGGTCATCCTGGAAGAGTTGCCGCGCTTCCGCCTTGGAGACCCGGCGCCGCTCGAAGGGGAAGTCCGCCTCGATGACCTTCCGCATCGCGGCCTCGAAGGCTTCGAGGTCCTCCGGAGTGAAGGGCTCCTCGACCCCGAAGTCGTAATAAAATCCGTCCTCGATCGCCGGCCCGAATCCGATCTCGGCACCCGGCCGGAGGGTCCGGACCGCCGTGGCCAGGACGTGCGCGGCGGAGTGACGAAGGAGCGGCGTGGCCTCGGGGTCCCGCTCCGTGATCAGGCGCACCCGCGCGTCCCCCTCGATGGGTCGGGAGAGGTCCACGAGCTGCCCGTCCACCTCCGCCGCGAGGGCCGCCTTGGCGAGCCCCGGACCGATGGCGGCGGCGACGTCGGCTCCGGACGAACCCCGTGGAAGCTCCAACACCTTCCCGTCGGGGAGGGTGATACGAAGCGGCGAGTCGGATGCCATCGAAGCGGATGCCAGGAAGCCGGTCATTGGGCGGGTGAGAAGCCAGTGTAGTGGCGCAGAACACTAGTCCGGTCCCGAAGAGGGGTCAACCGGACGGTCAGCCCCAGATCACGAGGACGCAGGCACCGGAGACGACCACAGCGGCCCCGACCAGCCGAGGCCCGAGGGTGCCTTCACGAAAGGCCAGGTACCCGAGGAGGACAGCGAAGATCGCCCCCGAACGCTTGATGCTGAGGACATAGGAGGCGAGCGCCATCGAGAGGCTGGTCATCTGAAGGGTCAACATGGCCGCAAAGAGCAAGCCGTGGAGGACCAGGACCCATACGCCCGCTCCCGATATCCGTCCCAGAACCCCCGCCGGCAGTCCCGGTTCGGTGCGGCTCCGCCGTCCGGCGCGGAGCACCAGAGGGAGGTACAGGATCGAGAGGGCGGCCGACAGGGTGAAGCCGTAAAAGGCGGGAGAGGATTCGAGCACCGCGACCCGATCGAGGGTCCCGCTCACGGACCAGAGCACGGCGACGACGAGCATTCGCACGGCCCCCGGGTCACTCGCGAGCGCTCGAAATGGGGCGAGGAGCCCGCCCCTCCGCTCCCGAAAATTGAGGAGGTAGACCCCGAGGACCACCAGCGCGATCCCGACCCCACCCCAGGGCCCCGGGAGCTCTCCCAGCAGGCCCCACTCGATGGGAATCACGAAGACCGGGGTGAGCGCGAGGAGCGGATAGGTGAGTCCCAGGTCTCCGATCCTCAGCGCGGACATGAAGAGATACGAGGCGCCGAGATTGATGAGCGAATTGATGATCCACACGGGCCAATACCCGATTCCGACTGCGGACAGTCCCGTTGCCGCGAGGTAGGCAAAGAGAAAAGGGAGCGCGAAGGTGAAGAGCGCCCATCCGGATAAAAGGGGCCCGGCCGCCCGCGCGACCCGCGCCGACCAGGCTCCGTGCAGGGCATAAAAGATCGCCGCCCCCCCCGCCAGGAAGGCCCAGGTCATGATCGGCTGTCCGGAAAAATGGGTCGGCTACGCGGGCTCGGGTGCGCGCGCGGCGGGAGAAAGGTCCACGCCCAAGCCGAGCAGCTCGTCCACGAGGAAGAGGTCCGTGAGGAGAGCCCGGAGGTGGGTGGAAGCGTTGAGATTGTCCACCAGCTGGGAGGTTGCGAAGCGCTGGGCCCGGACGAGTTCGATCGCGCTCCCGGCACGGGCGGCATCCGCGGTGACGACCTCGGCGAAGGCCTCGAAGCGGTCCGCGGCGTGGATCTCCTCTTCGGCCAGAAGCCTCCGGAGACATCCCCCGATCCCCGAAATCCCTTCCGCCATTCCGTCAACGTGTCTCCGGAACTGGCCGATTACCCGGGCACCCTCGCTCTCTTCCCGAATCCCTTGAGCGGCATAAGCGAGGAAGTACTCGTAGGCACCCTCGATGGCGTCAATCCGCTCGCGAAGCTCCTCGCGAGCCGCCTTGGCCATCGGCCCTCAGTCCCGCGAAGCGGACGACGAGGTCGAGGACCCCGCCGTTACGGCTTCCTCCCGCCGAGGCTGCTGCCGATCACCATTCTTCGAGAGCTTCCAGCGGTCGGGATGGTGGTGTTCCAGATACTCGTCGCGCGTGATCCAGCCTTTGATCATCGAGCGCGTAATCCAGAGATTTTCCGGCCGGAAGGCGAGGTAAAGGTGGAGCATGATCAGCCCCACGAACGCGACCGCCGCCACCCCATGGATCAGGAAGACGGTTCCCCAATCCGCGTCGCTGATCTCCAGGACGTACGGGTTCGCCGACCAGAACCAGGTATCAAGCCGGGCCATCATCAGAACGCCGGTGATGACGACGGCGAACCCGGCGAGCGCGGTGACGTGGTGAAAGAGCTTGTTCTCGAGCGCCCATTTGCCGGGATGCGTCTCCGCGTTGTCGGCACGGGCGAAGAAATCCCGGACCCGGCTGAACGACTCCCCGATGTCGCGGAAGCCGATCCACATCTTGCCCCAGCTGAGACGAACCGTGGTGTCCAGGATGTGGTAGACGATGTACACTCCGAGCACCAGTCCCGCGACCCAATGGATCGTCAGCCAGGGAAACTGGAGACCCAGCATCGGGACGAAGGCCGTCACGAGCAGCGTCAGGGTCGAGGCGGCGAGCAACCAGTGGGAAATCCGGGCGCTCTTGTTGTGCCGTGTGACATGTGCGGGGACGGCCGCGGCGACCGCCGGGTCAACGGGGGCCTTGGTGACGCGATCTTCTCTTTTGTTCGCGAGGAGGGCGTGCCCCACGAGGCCGACCGCGGTTACCACCGCAACCAACCAGGCCACGTTCCATGCGAGCCCGAGAACGACCTCTTCACCCCATGGGTTTAGCGCGACCCGAACCCATTCCATACTAGGCGCTGGCCTCCCGAATCGCCCGCTTCACGAGATTCCGCGTGAGGGCGATCTTGTACGCATTGTACTGGAGAGGACGCGCACCCTGAACCGCGAGCCGTCCCGCCTCCTCGAGCGTCGCTTCGTTGATCGCCCGTCCACGAATGGCGCTCTCCACCCGTTCCATGCGAAGAGGCCGTGCGGCGACACCGCCGACCACGATCCTGGCATCCTGGATCACTCCTCCCTGCACGTCGAGGACCGAGGCCACGTTTGCGAGGGCGAAGTCCCAGGACTTCCGGTCCTGGACTTTCTCGTAATAGGCGGGCTTGCTCGCCCAGGTGTTCGGGATCGTGATCGCCGTGAGGATCTCGTCGGATCCGAGCGCGGTCATCCGGCGGATATCAATGGCGGGGCCGATGAAGAAATCGCGCGCCCGCACCGACTTCGTTCCGCCCACAGTCCGGATCTCCATCTCAGCGTCGAGAGCGACCAGGGCCGTGGCGACGTCGGACGGAGTGACGGCGACGCAACGGCTCGACTCGAAGAGCGCGTGCTCGCGATTGAGGGCGCCCGGCGCGTTGGCGTAACAGGTATTGCCGCCGGCGCGATAGCAGGGCCAACCGCTCCGGTAGTACCAGCACCGGGTATCCTGCGCCACGTTCCCGCCGATCGTTCCCTGCGTGCGGATCTGTGGCGTCGCGACCGACTCGGCGGACCGAGCCAGTACCGGAAAGCGGGTCGCGATGTCCGGGTGCGTGGCGACGTCCCAGACACTCGTCAGTCCCCCGATCCGGACTCCGTCTTCATTGACCTGGATCCCGCGCAGCTCGGCGATCCCTCCCAAGTCCACCACGACAGGGGTGGACTTCGCGCGGTCCTTGAGCCAACCGAAGGTGTCCAATCCCCCCCCCAGGACCCAAGCATCGGATCCATGGCGCCGCAGGAGGTCGAGGGCCCCATCGAGCTCCATCGGCTGATAGAGCTCGAACGTTCCCATCATGTCCCGAATCTCGCCCATGGTCGCTCTCCTCTACTCCCTGGTCAGACGTGGGTCTGGAGGGTGGTATAACCCGTGGCACCACCTTCGATGGCATTCAAAATCTTGTCCGGCGTGAGCGGCGTGCGGTAGATCGGTACGCCGATGGCGTCGTAGACAGCCGAGACGATCGCGCCGGCGCCTCCCCCTACGGGCGGCTCCCCGACGCCTCGCGAACCCACGGGAGTCTGGTCGTCCGCGATGTTGACCGCCATCGCCGTCATCTGCTCCGGAACGTCGAGGATCGAAAAGGGCTTCACCGAATGGAAGCCCTTGTTCTGGTTGACGCCCCACCGCGGATCGAATGCCCAGTGCTCGAATCGGGCGGCGCTCATCCCCTGGAGCACCCCGCCGTTGATCTGAGCGTTGAGGCTTCGCGGATTGAGGATCGTTCCGACATCGCCGACGGTGAGCATTTCCTTCACCTCGATGACTCCCGTCTCCCGGTCCACCTCCACGACAGCGAAGGAGACGGTGCTGGACCAGACGGATCCCTGACCGCCATAGGTGTCCCGCGCAACGCCGATCAGCCCCTGCCCGACCAGGTGGGTCTGGACCGTGGCGACCGTCATCGAGTTGATGTCCTCGGGGAGCTCGTGGCCGTCGTACCGCCCCCCGAGCGCGATGGCGCGTTGCGCCGCCTGCGCGAAAGTCATCCCGACCGACGGGCTGCTGGCGCGGAAGACACGGCGGCCATCCACCGTGTAGTCGCCCGGATTCCCGCCGAGATCGCGCGCCGCGATCTCCTGGAGCTTCCGGAGGGCGTCGTGGCCCGCGGCCCAGTTCGCGCGGGTATGGGCGTGCGTCGTCTGGCTGCCCGACTGCGAAGAACTCCAGGGGAGCCCCTGGCTCGAGTCACCCCAGACGTACTGCACTTCGTCCCAATTCACTCCGAGTACCTCTGCCGCCGCCATCCCGGTGTCGAAAACCGAGTGGGTGCCGAGATTTCCGATTCCGGAGTGGATCGTCACGCTTCCATCCGGGCGGATCACGACGAGCCCGTCCATTCCTGAGCTTCCCGCGACGTAGGAGCTCAGGGAGAGACCGACCCCCGTCACCTTGCTCCCGTTCACCTGGCCGCTGAGGTTCCGCTTCTGATCCCAATTGAATTGCTCGCGGCCCATCTGGATCGCTTCGCGGACGAAGGCCGTCGAGACGCGGGCGTTTCCGCCCCCGAAGGCAGCCCGGTTCTCGGGCGCGTTCAGGAGCATCATGTCCACCCGGTCCACGCCGAGCTGCTTCGCGCCCATCTCCAGGACCGTCGTGATCATGGGAACAACCTGCGCGCCACCGGGGCCACGCTGGGCTGACTTTGGCGGCGTGTTCGTCAGGACCGCGATCGCCCGATGGCGCATGGCCTCGGGCTGGAGAATCAGGGAGGTGACGTTTCCGGCCTGCCCCATGTCCCCCTGGCGCCCGTACGGACCATTCTCCTGGATCACGAGGAGGTCCACCGCGAGGACCCTTCCGTCCGCGCGGAATCCCATCTTCACCCACCCCTGGAGTCCGGGACGGGCCCGCCCGAAGTAGGTCTCCTCGTCGCGGGACACGCGGAGCATGACCGGGCGATTGATCTTCCGGGAGAGGTGCGCGGGAATCAGGTCGGTGACGCTTCCCCCGATCTTGCTCCCGAACCCACCGCCGACGAAGGGACTGATGAGGACGAGATCGGCCTCTTCGAGCCCGAGCCGGCCCGCGTAGCTCCGAGCGGTCCGCGCGGTGCTCTGCGTGGAGCAATGCACGAAGCACTTCCCGCCCTGCCAGTAAGCCATGGAGCTTCTGGGCTCCATCGGGTGGTGCGAGTGCGAGGCGTAAACGATCGGTTGCTCGACGATCACCGCGGACCGGGCAAAGGCATCCGCGAGGTCGCCCTTCTCGAAGCCGGTGGCGCCGGGGAACTCCCCCTCCGGGAAGGTATCGCCCTCGAGCGCCGCGATGTCGGCTTCGGACCACTTGATCTCAGCCATTCCGAAGCCCTCGAAGCTGTTCACGGACAGCAACGGACCCTCGGGGTCCTCCTCGTTCGGGATCTCCCATGAGTTGGGACCACCCGGGCGGAGGGATTCGATCGGATCGAGCACGAAGGGCTTCCGCTCGATCTCGAGCACGATGGCGGCAACCCCTTCCGCCGCTGCTGTCTCGTCCACCGCGGCCACGGCGGCGAGCGGCTGACCCTGGTACTTGGGCTCGCTGGCCAGGAGGGGTTCGCCCGTTCCTTCCTGTGGTTCGAGGTCGTCCGGAGTCAACACGCCGAGCACCCCAGGGACCTCGAGGGCGCGGCTCACGTCCAGGCGTGTCACCCGGCCATTCGGCACGGGACTCAAGAGGAGCTTCGCGAAGACCATCCCGTCCACCCGGTAGTCCTCGGCGTATCTGGCTCTTCCGGTGATCTTCGCGACCAGGTCCTTCGGCGCCTGGCTAGTCCCGATCAACCTGTAGTCGGCCATCGTCCTATGCCTCCCTCGGGGGTTCGCCCCGGCAAGAAGTACGTCCGCGAGGTTCTACGCTCAGGCGGTCGCCCGCGAGAGCTCGATGGCGCGCATCGCGCTCGCGAGGATCTTATCGTAGTCGCCACACCGGCAGAGGTTGCCCGAAAGGTGTCGGCGAGCCTCTTCGCGCGTCGGATTCGGATTCCGGTTGAGCATGCCGGTCATCGCCATGATGAAGCCCGAGGAGCAGAAAGCGCACTGGAAGCCGGCTTCCTCGAGCACCGCCTGCTGGACCACGGAAAGGGTGCCGTTCGGCGCCGCGAGACCTTCAATGGTCGTGACCTGCCGACCGCGAACCTGATGCGTGAGGAGAGAGCACGAATAGTGGGGCGCACCGTCAATGAGCACGGTACATGCGCCACATTCGGCCCTGTCACACCCATACTTCGTCCCCGTGAGACCCAGCTTATACCGGAGGGTCGTACCGAGTGTCTCCTGGGGGGCGACATCCACGGGACGCGCCTGCCCGTTCACGTTCAACGTGACCAGCCGCTCGACCGTCCCTTGCGCCGCCTGCGCGAATGCCGTGCCCGGCGACCGAAAGAGGTACGAGGCGGAGGAAACGGTCGCTCCTGCCGCGATGACACCCTTGATGAACGATCGGCGCGAGACACCACGGTCCGCGACGAGGATCTCCTGGATTTCCATCGAGCAACCCTCCTCCGCTGTAGTCCTTCGGGTCAGCCGCACAGGGCGGCCCGGTGCGGTCATCGCTGGAACTTCAGCAACCGCTGGGGCAGACTCCCGCTACACTGGCGCAATCTTAAGGTGGGCCCTTCACAAGTGTCAACCTCGATTCCGCGCGCTCGCAGCGGATGGCGCAGGGGTCCGAGGCAAAATCCCGAGACCCAGCGGAACCGACTCCCGACCGGCGGTTCGGCTTCCGTCCGGGTGGAGAATCGTCTTCCAGATCGGGGCCTCGCGCTTCACGCGATCGATTCCTTCGCGCGCCGCCTCGAACGCTTCGGGCCGATGTCGCCCGCGCACGACCACATAAACGCTCGGTTCTCCCGCGGGGACGGCGCCCACGCGGTGCACGATGCGGCAGGCGGCGATCCCGTCGCGCCCTGCGATCTCTTCTTCGATCGCCGCCAGCACCCGCTCCGCCATGGCAGGGTGCACGTCGTATTCGAGGGCCACCACTTCACGCCCCTCCTCCGCGCCGCGGACCGTCCCGGCGAAAACGACGAGGGCACCCGACTCCGTGCCTCCGGTGTCCCGGAGGAGCTCGTCCAAGGAGAGGGGTTCCGCCCGGATCCGATTCCCCACGCGCCTATCCGCCGCTCACGGGTGGGAGGATTGAAATCTCTTCATCCGGCCGGAGAATCGCCTCATCGGGGAAAAGCTCCGGCCCCATTCCCACCGCCGCGTGATGGAGTTGGGGAGCGACCGCGGGGAGCGCACGCGCGATGGCCGCCCGCAAGTCCGCGACCGTAGGCGGATCGCCGGGGACGCGAACCGTTTGTTTCCGACCGCCGGCCGGCTGGACGAGCGTGCCGTAGAAAGTGACTTCGACCTCCATGGCACCCCATACCCGAACGGAGCCGGAGAGTGCCTCGGGGACCTGGGCCCGGTTCCCGTGTACGCCCCGGGATGAGTCGAGTACCTTTCTGAAAGCATGAACATGAAGAATGAGGAACGAGCCGGCGCCAGCCCTTCCACGCGAGGGGCATCCGTCCAGCCGCACCGCGGAACCGGGCCTCTCCAGCCACGGGACACCCTCGACCGGCCTCTCCACGACCTGCGCATCTCGGTCACCGACCGGTGCAACTTCCGCTGCGTGTATTGCATGCCGCGGGAGGTATTCGGGCCGGGGTTCGCCTTCCTTCCGAAGGAAGAGATCCTGACCTTCGAGGAAATCCACAGGTTGGTAACCATTTTTGTGGGGCTCGGAGTGGAAAAGGTGCGGATCACCGGGGGAGAGCCGTTGCTCCGGCGGGAGCTCGAGTCGCTCGTGGCCATGTTGGCCGGGGTCGAAGGGATCACCGATCTCACGCTCACGACGAACGCTTCGCTCCTCGCCCGCCAGGCAAAGGCGCTCGGCGACGCGGGCCTCCAGCGGATCACGGTGAGCCTGGACGCGCTGGACGACGTCGCGTTCCGGGCGATGAGTGACGTCGAAGTCCCCGTCGCGACGGTTCTC
This sequence comes from Gemmatimonadota bacterium, assembly GCA_040882465.1. Classification (NCBI taxonomy): domain Bacteria; kingdom Pseudomonadati; phylum Gemmatimonadota; species Gemmatimonadota bacterium. Next base: position 45,299 of record JBBEBG010000035.1, on the reverse strand, counting down.
GCGGGCATTCGCGCGGCCGAGAAGGCCGGGCTCGCCCCGATCAAGGTCAACATGGTGGTGAAGCGGGCCACGAACGAAGGCCAGATTCTCAAGATGGCCGAGCACTTTCGCGGGACCGGCCACATCCTGCGTTTCATCGAGTTCATGGACGTCGGCACGTCCAATGGATGGAAACTCGACGACGTGGTTTCGGCGCGTGAGATCCGGGACACGATCGACGCGCGTTGGCCCCTCGAGCCCATCGGCGCGAACTACGCCGGAGAAGTCGCCGAGCGGTACCGTTACCTGGACGGCGGCGGCGAGATCGGCATCATCGCCTCGGTCACTCGTCCCTTCTGCGCCACTTGCTCGCGGGCGCGCCTCACGGCCGACGGCGAATTTTTCACCTGCCTTTTCGCGAGCCGGGGGCATCCCCTTCGCGACCTCCTCCGCTCGGGTGCGTCCGGCACGGAAGTCGCCGATCGAATCCGCGACATCTGGACCCGCCGGACCGATCGCTATTCCGAGATCCGGAGCCGCGCCACGGTCGGCCTTCCCCGGGTCGAAATGTCCCGTATCGGCGGCTGACCTGGGGACCCCGTGAACGACATTCTCCCGACCCTGGAGGCCTGGAAGGCGGCGGGCGAAGAGATCGCGCTCGCCACGGTGGTCCGGACCGTCGGATCCTCTCCCCGCCCCGTCGGCGCCAAGATGGCCGTCACCGCTTCGGAGAAGATGGTGGGGTCGGTGAGCGGCGGTTGCGTGGAGGGCGCGGTGTCCGAAGCCGCACTCGAGGTGCTGAAGACGCGCGCGCCCAAGCTCCTCAAGTTCGGCGTTGCCGACGAGGAGGCGTGGGCCGTGGGACTCTCCTGCGGTGGCACCATCGAGGTCTTCGTGGAGCCGCTCGAGTGGTGACCTCCGGCGAGCTCTTCGGAGAGTTCGTCGAAAAGGTTCGCGAGGGAAAACCCGCGGCGCTCGCCACCGTCATCGAGGGGCCTGGCGCAACCGGCGCGCGGATGCTCCTGGACCGGAGCGGGATCCTTGGCGGCACCCTCGGGGACGAGGCGCTGGACCGGAGCGTCCGCGAACGTACGGCCGCACTCCTCCGCGAGGGCGCGTCGGAAGTTTTCGAAGCGGGACCCGTCCGCGTCTTCATCGAGGTCCACCTCCCTCCTCCCCGGCTCGTGATCGTCGGTGCCGTCCACATCGCGATCACCCTCGGCCGCCTCGCTCGCGAGATGGGGTTTCGCGTGGTGGTCTCGGATGCACGGGGACGCTTCGCGACGCCGGAGCGCTTTCCCGACGTGGACGAGCTCATCCTGGGGTGGCCGAGCGAGGTCCTCCCCCAGCTCCAGCTCGACGAGTTCAGTTATGTGGTCGTGATCACACACGACGCGAAGCTCGACAATCCCGCGCTGGTCGCCGCGCTGCGGAGCCCCGCTCCCTATGTCGGCGCCCTCGGCTCCAAGCGCACGCACGCACGCCGGATGAAGGCGCTGCGGGAAGCCGGGCTCTCGGACGAAGAGATCGGGCGGATCCATGCGCCCATTGGACTGGAAATCGGGGCCCGCACCCCTCAGGAGATCGCGCTCGCGACGATGGCCGAGATCGTCGCCGTCCGAAATGGCGCGTGGGCCGCGGACGGTGCGGGGGGTCCCCGATGAAGTTCGGCCCCGTCCCGGTCGAGGAGGCGCGCGGGAAGATCCTGGCGCACAACATGACCGATCCGGACGGCCGGCGCGTCCTGCGGAAGGGGCAAGAGGTGGACGACGCGGTCGTCGCGACTCTTCGCGACCTCGGTCAGGCTTCGGTTTACGTCGCGGCGCTCCAGGCGGACGACGTACACGAGGACCGGGCCGCGGCGACGGTGGCCTCCGTCATGTTGGGACCGGGGGTGAGCGCCGCTCCCGCGCACGCCGGACGGGTGAACGTGCACGCCGACGCGCTCGGGGTCCTGCGGGTTGACGCCGACGCCCTCTCCCGCTTGAACCAGATCGAGGGGTTCACCGTCGCGACGCTCGCGACCCATTCGGTGGTCCGGCCGGGCGATCGGGTCGCTACCATCAAGATCATCCCGTACGCCGTCCCCTGGGAGGCGGTGGCTCGGGCCGAAGCGCTCGCGGGAGCGAGCCCCATCGTCTCGGTCCGCCCGATCGCTCCGCAGGAGGTCGGCATCGTCCTCGTCGGAAGCCGCGGGGCGTGGGGGAATTTGGAGTCAGGTCTCGGGGAAGCGATTCGCGGACGGGTGGAGGCGCTCGGGTGCGCCACGACGCCTCCCGCCTTTGCCCCGATGGACGAGGTCGCCCTCGCCGAAGTTCTTCGAAGGCAGGTGTCCGGCGGTGCGCGGGTCGTGGTGGTCGCGGGGGAGACGGCCATCATGGACGCCGGCGACCTGATTCCGCGCGGCATCCGGCGGGCGGGGGGACGTGTCGAGCACCTCGGCCTCGCGATGGACCCCGGCCACCTCCTTCTTCTCGCCGACCTCGAGGGGATCCCGGTCGTGGGCGCCCCCGGATGCGTCCGGAGCCCGTCGCCGGACGGTTTCCACGCGGTGCTCCCTCGCCTCCTCGCCGGCGAAAAGCTCACGCGAAGCGACCTCCAGGCGCTGGGCCATGGGGGCCTCCTTTCTGACCCGCGAAAGCGGTGAACGCGGGGAAGGGCGGCCATGAACGGCGGGACGCCGAGGTCGTGACCAAAAGGGCATCCGCGGGGCGCCGCACCGTCGGGATCATCCTCGCGGCCGGCTCCTCCTCCCGTATGGGGCGCCCGAAGCAGCTCCTTCCCTACCGGGGAAAACCGCTCCTCCAGCACACTCTCGACCTGGCCGCTCCCCTTCTCCCGGAAGTGATCGTGGTCCTCGGACACGCGGCGGATGAGATCCAATCCGCGCTCACCTTCCCGTCCAACGCCCGCGCTGTCCTGAACCCGGACTACGCCTCCGGACAGGGGGCGTCTCTTCGCGCAGGGCTCGCCTCGGCCGGGGACGGATGGTCTTCCGCCGTCATCCTCCTGGGGGACCAGCCGGGAATCGGCGCGGAGGTCCTTCGCATGGTGCTCGAGGAGCACAAGCGCTCGGGAGCGCCGGTCGTCCGCACAGCCTATGCGGGAGTCCCCGGGCACCCCGTGGTCCTCGAACAGTCCGTCTGGCAGGAGCTCGGCGCGGACTCGGGCGACGTGGGCGCGCGCGCCTGGATCGCGATGCATCCCGAGCGGGTTGCGACGATCGCGCTCCCCTCCCCTCCTCCGATCGAGGTGGACACGGAGGAGGACTACCTGCGCCTCCTCGAAACGGAGTAGCCCCTCTCCCCGCCGTCTCGGGTCAGGCGCAGGCGTTGCCCAGCGGTCCGGATCCACCACAGTAGGTGGGATCCTGGAGCTGGATGCGGAGGCCATCCGGATCGGTCATGTAGATCTCCGGGACCGATCCGTCGCGCATCCGCACATTGGCCTGGATTCCTCGCGCCTGGAGAATCCCCATGATGCGGTCCACGTCGAATCCCTGGACGCCGAGGCAGAGGTGGTCAATGCGCGGCTCCCCCGCCCCCGCGCCGTAGATCCCGACGAACGTCGTGTCGGATCCCGCGCGGAGATTGATCCCCGTTCCCTGATCGCTCAGGACCGGCATCCCGAAGAGCTCCTGGTAGAAGGCCACCGTGCGGGGAATGTCGGAAGCAAAGCAGGTCACATGATTCAGCGAGACGACCGGAATCGGCGGCTGGGCCGTCTGCGCCGAGCCGCGTAGCGGGAGCCCGAGCGCCAGAGCGGCGAGCGACCGCACGAGGTCCCTTCGCGACACTTTTCCCCCTTCGTAGAGCCCAACGAGCCGATCGATCGTCCCGTCCATGTGTTCCTCCGGATGATCTGGCTTGACGAACCCCCGCGACGAACTCCTTGCGAGGTTGTCGCGAGAGTAAGGGGACCCCCCGCGCCCGTTACACTAGATTGGGACGGGAGCGTGGCCGCGGCCACTCATGTTGACGCCTGAGCCGCGTCTCCGGTAGTCTGGTGCGGCCGGTCCTCCCCGCTTTCTGGCCCGCCGAAATCAGACCTTGCGCCGCCCGGTCAGGGCGCCCGTCATTGCAGATCGGAAACCCATTGCCGAGCCCACAAGCCTCCCGCGCCTTCGAGGCGCATAGGCGCCCCGTTGCACCCGCGACAGGGGACGCGGGAACCGTGATCGTCGCGCGAAACCTCCAGAAGCGGTACGGGGAGGTCATTGCGGTGCGTGGGCTCGACCTTACGATCCGGCGCGGTGAGTGTTTCGGACTCCTCGGCCCAAACGGCGCCGGCAAAACGACGACGATCGAAATCCTCGAAGGGCTCACCGAGCCCGACGGAGGGGAGGTCGAGGTCCTGGGAATGTCCTGGCGCTCCGACGCGGTCCGGATCCGCCCGCGCCTGGGCATCCAGCTCCAGGAGACGCGTCTCACCGGAAAGCAGCGGGTGGAGGAGGTCGTTCGCCTCTTCCGCGCCTTTTATCCGACCGGGCCGACCGTGGACGAGCTCCTCGGGCGCGTCCAGCTCGAGGAAAAGCGCCGGGCCTTCGTGCGTGACCTCTCGGGCGGCCAACGCCAGAGGCTGTCGGTCGCCTGCGCCCTGGCGGGATCTCCGGATATCCTCTTTCTCGACGAGCCCACCACGGGACTCGACCCGCAGTCCCGTCGCAGCCTCTGGGACATTTGCGAGCGATTCCAGGAGGAAGGAGGCACGATCCTCCTGACCACCCATTTCATGGACGAAGCCGAGCGGCTGGCGGACCGCGTCGCGATCATGGACCATGGGCGAATTCTCGTCCAGGGCGCCCCCGCGGAGCTCATCAACCAGCTCGCCGGAGAGCACACGATCGAGTTCGAGACGACGATGCCCCTCGAGGTCGAAGCGCTCGAGATGCTCCCTTCGGTCCGGCGCGTGGTCGTCCATGGGAGCCAGCTCTTTCTCACCGTCAACGAGTCCCATCGAGCGGTCCCGGCTCTCCTCGAGCTCCTGGCCGCGCGCGGGGCCGAGCTCGCCTCCCTCAACACACACCGCGCCACTCTGGACGATGTCTTCTTGACGTTGACGGGACGCCAACTCCGCGATGACTGATCCCGTCGCCCTGAAGGAGCTCGTCCTCACCCGGGTGCGGGTGATGTTCCGGGAGCCGGAGGTCCTGTTCTGGGTCTTCTTTTTTCCCGTCCTCCTCGCCCTCGGAATCGGAGTCGCCTTCGCCGACCGCTCGCCGGAGCGATTCCGGATCGGCGTAGAGCGGGGATCTGCCGCCGAAGCGTATGTGGCCGCGTTGGCCGCGAACCCCGAGCTCGAGCCCGTCCTTCTGGACGCAGGCGGGAGCGGGGAAGCGCTCCGCCGAGGTGAGGTCGCCCTGGTCGCGGAAGGGATCGCGGGCGGGACCCTGATCTTCCGGTACGATCCGACCCGCCCGGAAGCGCGTGCGGCCCGCGCCCTCACCGAGGCCGCGTTCCAGGAGGCGGCGGGGGCGACTCGTCCCCTCGCCATCCGGGAAGAGGAAGTGCTGGCGCGGGGCCAGCGGTACATTGACTGGCTGATCCCGGGTCTCATCGGCTTCAACTTGATGGGGACCGGGCTCTGGAGCGTCGGCTTTTATACGACACAGGTTCGCGAAACCCGAGTCCTCCGCCGCCTCGTCGCGACGCCCATGCGGAGGAGCGATTTCCTCCTCGCGCAGATCCTCGCACGCTACGTCTTCCTCCTCGGCGAAGTGCCGGTGATCATGATCTTCGCCTGGCTCGCCTTCGGCGTCCCGATCGAAGGCGCACTCGGATCGGTCGTCCTAATCGTGATCCTCGGAGCCACCTGCTTCTCGGGGCTCGGCCTCCTCGCCGCCTCTCGAGCCCGGACCTCGGAGGGGGTCAGCGGGATCATCAACGTCATCATGATGCCGATGCTCATCCTTTCCGGTGTCTTTTTTTCCGTCGAGCGTTTCCCCGACACCGCACAGCTTCTCATCCGTGCCCTTCCGCTCACCGCCGTGAACGACGCACTTCGCGCGGTCTACAACGATGGAAGCGGGCTGCTCACCGTTCTCCCCGAGCTGGGCGTCATCGTCTTTTGGACCGTGGCAGCCTTCCTCGCGGCCCTGCGCCTCTTCCGCTGGCAATAGAGCACGGCCGAGGTATCGCAGGCCGTACGGGACGACTACTTTTTGACGGCACTTCACGCCCCGTCCACCCACCGACCGGAGCCCTCCCTCCAGAACGCATGAGGCAACCCTTAAAGGCGATCTCCCGCCTTTGCCCCGTGGACGATCACTCCAGGACGTCCTCGAGCACCGATGAATGAACCCGCCGCAAAGGATCCGACCCCTGGGGCCGTGCGATTCCGGCAGGCTTTCCTGCTCCTCCTGGTGGTCGGGATCTCGATCCTCTTCCTACTGGTCATCCGCAACTTTCTCCTTTCGGTCTTCCTCGCCGCGGTAATCGCGGGCGTTTCGTCGCCCCTCTACGCGTGGCTTCTGAGACATCTCGGGGACCGCCGCAGGCTCGCGGCCGTCATCGTCATTCTCGTCCTCCTTCTCCTCGTCGGAGTCCCTCTGGCCGGCTTTTTCGCCCTCGTCGCGAACGAAGCCGTGCAGGTCAGCCAGGGCGCGGGCGCCTGGCTGGAAGGCCAGTCGGGCCGGCTGGAGCAGGTGCGCGGGTTCCTCGAGCGCCTCCCCTTGATGGGGCCCCTCATCCCCGAGGGAGAAGTACTGGTCGAGCAATTCCGCGAGCTCGCGGGACGAACCGGACCGGTCCTCATGGGCGCCTTCGCGGCGGCCACGAGGGGAACGGCGAATTTCCTCCTCCAGACTTTCATCGTGCTTTACTCCCTCTATTTCTTTCTCAAGGACGGCCCCGAGATCCTCCGCACGATCCTTTACTACATCCCGCTCCGGCCAGAGGAGGAAAACAGCCTCCTCGAGCGCTTCGTCTCGGTGACGCGGGCGACCCTGAAGGGCTCTCTCCTCATCGGCGTGATTCAAGGGGGGCTGGCCGGCCTCGCCTTCTGGGCCGCCGGTGTGCCGGGGGCCGCTTTCTGGGGAACGGTCATGGTTGTCCTTTCGATCATTCCGGCGATCGGCTCGGGGCTCGTATGGGTGCCGGCAGTCCTGTATCTGTTTCTCCGCGGAGAGGCCCTGGCCGGAGTCCTCCTGCTTTCCTGGTGCGTGGTCGTGGTGAGCTCCGTGGACAACTTCCTTCGCCCCCTTCTGATCGGTCGGGACGCAAAGATGTCCGACCTCTTGATTCTGCTCAGCACGCTCGGCGGGATCCTTTTCTTCGGCGTCCTCGGGTTCATCGTCGGCCCCATCGTGGCGGCCCTCTTCGTGACCGTGTGGCACATATACGGAGAAACGTTCAGCCGATGGCTGCCGGAGGTCGGGGCGCCCGCTCCTCTCGCCGCAGCCGAGACGCCCATTCCGCCGCCTGGAGACGGAGGCGATGAGGGGAGTGGGGGCGACGGCTGACCGGGCATTCCCCCGTTCAGATAGTGACCGTGGAATTGCGCGCGCAGGAGTGCTTCACGACAATTCGATTGTCCTTCGCACGATGGAACGGCGCGGGTCCCGCTTCCCGATAGGCTTATGAACGCAAGAACGCTCACCTTCCCCTTGTTCTTCGGGGGCTTGGGTCTGTTGCCGCTCGCTGGCCCCGCGGAAGCGCCCGCGCCGAGCCTGGACTGTGAGGCGCCTCTCCGCTGGCGAATCGAGGCGGTGGATCCACGCTTTGGCCTGAGCGAGCTCGAAGCCGCGGACGCGGTGCGCCAGGCCGGCATGGTGTGGGGCGACGGGACCGGCCTTCCTCTCCTTTTCCAGGAATCCTCGGAAGGAATCCCCATTCGCTTCGTCTTCGACGAAAGAATGGAGACGGCGCTCGAGCGGCGCAGCAGCAGCGCGGAGATCGATGAGAGAGCGCGGGCGGTCGAGGAGGGGACCTCGGCTCTCGAAGCAAGCCGCATGGAGCTCGACCGGCGCCGCACGGCGCACGGGCGGCGGGCGCTCGACTTCCAAGAACGTCAGGAAAGCCACAATCGCACGGTCGAGTATTGGAACCGTGCCGGAGGTGCCCCGCCGGCGGAGTTCGAACGGTTACGTGCGATGGAAGAGGAGATCGCGGAGCTCAGGCGCGTCGTGGACGCCGAGCTGGAGGCGGTCAATCGGGTGGTGGGCGAGGTCAACCGCGAGGCCGACGAGCTCAACGCGCAGATCACCGCGCTCAACGAGGCCCGCATCGCCCTCGACGCGGAGCTTCCGGCCGGGGTGGTGGAGTCCGCCGAGTATCGCCGGTCGCGTGGGGGGTTCTTTTCGAACGCCGCCCGGGAGATCGACGTCTTCCACTTCGAAGACCGGAACCACCTCCACCGCGTCCTGGCACACGTTCTCGGACATGCGATCGGGCTCGAGCACTCCGAAGAACCCGGTGCTCTCATGCATGCGGCCGCCACGGTCGAGCGAGGCGAGGGAAGGCCGCGTCTGCATGAGGAAGACATCGCGCAATTTAGGGCGCTCTGCCCGGAACTCTGAGTCGGAATCACCATCCGGGCCCCGCACTTCGACCGAGTCAGCGGGAGATCGAACTCGCCGACACCACTGCGTCCACCTCGATCTCGACGAGAATCTCCGGGGCGATGAGGCGGCTCACCTCGACCATGGTGGCCGCGGGCCGAATCGTCCCGAAAACCTCGACATGCGCCCGTCCGACCTCCTCCCACCGGGAGATATCGGTCAGGTAGATTCTCGTGCGGACGACGTCCGCGAGGGATGCCGCGACCTGCGCGAGGGCCCTCTCGATGTTCGTGAGCGCTTGTTTCGCCTGCGCGTAGGGGTTTCCTGCGCCTACGATCGAGCCGTCTCCGTCGGTGGCGGTCGTCCCCGAGACCCAGATGAAGGACCCCACCCGAACGGCGCGCGAATAACCGACCCGTGCCTCCCACGGAGCGCCGGATTCGAAGGTGCGGCGATTCGCTCCTCCCGCCGCATCTCCCCCCCCGGTCATGCCGCCTCCACTTCGCCGAAGGCCGCGACGAAAGACCGGAGAACGGCGTCCCGCCGAGGAACCGGGGGACCGGAGACGGGTTGCCAGGGGCGCTCTCCGGAGAGAGCTTCCCCGACGGCGGAGGGTTCACGGCGACCCCTCAGGCCGAACCTCTGACCCGGAGCGCCGCCCTTCGGGCGATGAGCGGACACGTTTCGATGGCCCATCAGATTCTCGCGCCCCTCGTCTTGGACGGCTGGTTCGTCCTCCACCAATTTTTTCGCCTTGACCCCGACTCGCTCGCCGAGTCGGGAGCCCCCGACGCCACGGAGCTCGCGGCCGAAGCGGACGCCTTCGCCGGAATCCTGACGATGTGGGACAATCTGGGCGACCGGGGGTGGTCCGGGCTCTACCGAATCGTTGGTGGCGGCACGGACTATATGATCGTCCACTTCCGCGACTCTCTCAGGGCGCTGGGAGAGGCGGAACGGGACCTCGCGCGCACACCCTTTCTCCGCCATTTCGAGCCGACCGGAGACTACGTCTCCGTCGTGGAGCTCGGGCTGTACGGGCTGACGGACACTCTTCTCCGGGAAGCCGCGGCCGCGGGAATCGCTCCCGGGTCGGAGGAGTGGCAGGCCGTCGTGGAAAAGCACCTCGCCGAGGAGCGCGAGAAGCGGCACGTGCAGGCCCGCCTACGCCCCACCCAGCCGGAAGAGATGCCCTACGTCTGCTTCTACCCGATGGACAAGCGCCGCAACGTGGGGCAGAACTGGTACATGCTCCCCCTCACGGAGCGCGCGTCGCTCATGGTCGAACATGGGAACACGGGCCGGCGTTATGCCGGACGGATCTCCCAGATCATCTCGGGATCGGTCGGAATGGACGACTGGGAGTGGGCCGTGACACTTTTCGCCTGCGATCCTCTCGACCTGAAAGCGCTGGTCACCGAGATGCGTTACGACGAGGTCAGCGCGATCTACGCCGAATTCGGGAGTTTCTGGATCGGGTACCGAGTACTGGCGGAGCGGATCGCCAGGGAGCTCGTGGGGTGAACGCGCGGTAGGCGGGGCCCTCCCGGGCCCCCGAAGGATGCGGCACCGGCCCCACGGACGGCGCCCCATGTGTATATTTCGAAACCATGACCTGGATTCGTGCTGTCGTCGTATTGATGGCGTCCGCCGGCACCGCGGCGATCGTCGCCACGGGGAACTTCAGGACTCCCTCCGAGGGTGAGGCGTCCGGCGGCTCCGCCGAAACCGGAGTTTCTGTCGGGGTGGGTTCCCTTCCCCCCTCGATCACGCCGCGCCCGTCCCGCCCTCCCTACGCCGAGTCGGCCGGGATTCCTCAGGTCTTCGGGGTGGATCGTTGCCCCCCGTTCGCGGCCAACCGTACCGTGTCGGAGATCCGCCACTCCTTCTATTTCACCCGTGGCGCATATTCGAGCGATCCCTACAGCTACCGCGGAAGCTCCTGGGCGACGGACTACGAAAAGGCCGACCGCCAGTTCATGATCGTGGTGGAGCGGGTCCTCCCGATCGACGCTTATTCGTGCGAGAACCCCATACTCCTCGACAATCCCTCGCTCCGCCGCTTCCCCTTTCTCTACATGGTGGAAGTTGGATACATGGGGATGACGCCGCCCGAAGTAGAAGGGCTCCGGAGTTATCTGCTTCAAGGCGGATTCCTCCTCGCGGACGACTTCTGGGGGCCCTACGAGTGGCAGAACTTCGAGAGGGAGATGCGAAAGGTCTTCCCCGAGCACAAGATCGTCGAGCTCCCGATGGACCACCTGGTCTTCCGAATCGTTTATCCGGTGAGCGAAGTGCTCCAGGTCCCCTCGATCGGAAACGCGCGGGCCGGGCAATACGCCGAGTGCAGTGGGTGCGTCCCTCACATGCGCGGGATCTTCGACGATACTGGACGGCTCATGGTCGCGATCGCCTGGAACAGCGACCTGGGCGACGCATGGGAGTGGGCCGAGCAGCCGGACTACCCGTGGGACCGCTCGAACTACGCCCTCCAGATGGGGATGAACTTCATCCTGTATGCCATGACGCACTGACGCGCCGCCGGAGACCCCCGCCTCACTCCGGGACGAACCGAACTTCGAAGACCACCGGCCAGAGCTTCCCCGTAAGGTAAAAAACTCCGGACGCGCCATCGTAGGCAATCCCGTTCAGGACCGCGTCCACAGCGCGCGGGCGACCGCCCGGCGGCACAAGGGAGCTCCCGTCCACCTCGGCGACGACCCGCCCGGTTTGCTTGTCGATTCGGACGATCCGATCCGTGAGGTACACGTTTCCATAGACGTGGTCGCCCACGCAGGCGAGCTCATTCACCTGGAAGAGTGCACTCCCTCCTTGCGTGATCTGCATGCTTTCGAGAACGGCGAAAGTTTCCGGGTCGCGGCGGTAGAGAAAGGATCCCCCGGTCGTCATGAAGAGGGACTCTCCGTCGAAACAGAGTCCCCACCCCTCTCCCTCGTATTCGAAACTGCCGGCTTCCTCGAACGATTCGAGGTCGTAGACCAGCGCGATCCCCTCCTTCCAGGTCAGCTGGACGAGGCGATCTCCCATCCGCTCGAGCCCTTCGGCGAAGTACTCCTCCGGAAGTTCGACGGAGCGCAGGATCTCTCCACTCTCGAGGGCGACTTCGCGAAGTGTGGAGGATCCGTATTGGCCAGTGCTCTCGAAGAGACGCCCCTCGTGGTAGATGAGCCCCTGCGTGTAAGCCCCGGCGTCGTGGGGGAGGATGCGCAGGACCTCGGGGCGTTCCCGGGGAAGTTGTCCTCCCCCACATGCCGCGAGGCTCAGGGCCAGGAACAAAGCACGAAGGGAAATCGGGCCGAGCCGGGCGCGCGTCTTCATGGGGAGGGAAAGTCGCGTCACTGGATCTCGCCGAGCGCCTCGAGGGCATTCCTGGAGCCGACCACGAACAGGGTGTCGCTCTCCTTCAGCGGGGCGTCGGGGTTCGGCGCTGTCACGACCTCGTTTCTGAGGAAGTCGTGGAGCGCCACGATCGTCACGCGTTTCGACTGGCGAAGGTCCAGGTCCCGGAGCGTCCGCCCGATCCAGGCCTCGGGGACCGCCATCTCCTGAAAGGAGAAGCCGGGGCCGAGAGCGACGTAGTTCAGGATCGACGTGGTCGAAATGCTCTCGGCAAGGCGAATTCCCGAATCGCGTTCAGGAAATACGGTCTCCGTGGCGCCGATCTTTTCGATCACGCGGGCATGGGGTGTCGAAATCACTTTCACATAGATATTCGCGACCTCGAGGTCACGAAGGGAGAGGGTCGCGAGTATCGAGGCTGTAATGTCGTCTCCGGTGCTGATGACCCCCGCGTCTGCCTTCGCGCACCCCACTTCGGCGAGGACCGAGAGATTCGTTCCGTCGGCCACGACCGCGCGCGCCACACGCGACGCGATCCGATCCACGGCCTCCTGGGAGTGGTCCACGGCAATCACGTCGTGACCCTTTCCAGCGAGCGCCTCCGCGACCGCCGATCCGAAGTTTCCGAGTCCGATGACCACGATCCGCTTCATCAGGTTCGCACGTCCTCACCCGATCGAGACGTCTTCCCGGGCAAAGTGGTAGGAGTGAGTGGCGGCCTGCGCCTTCACAGCGAGCGCCGCCGCGAAAGATAGCGGCCCGATCCGACCGACGAACATGAGGATTGAAGTGAGAATCCGGGACGCGGTGTCGAGCCCGGTGGTCATCCCCATCGAGAGTCCGACCGTATTAAACGCGCTGACGGCTTCGAACATCAGAGACAGAAATGGGTCCGTCCCGCCCCCAACCGACCCGAACGCGACGTAGAGGAAGATCGCGAGGGAGATCGTCCCGAACGCGAGGACACACACTCCGACCGCCCTTTGTACGGTCTCTTCGGGAACGGTGCGGGACCAGGCCGAGACATGGGTCCGTCCGCGAAAACGGGACCAGGCCAACAAGCCAATCAGGAAAAAGGTCGTGGTCTTGAGTCCGCCCGCGGTGGAGCCGGGCGAACCCCCGACCGACATCAGGAGGATGGTCAGGAAATTGGTCGCGGGAGAGGCGTCGGCATAGGCCACCGTATTGAATCCCGCCGTCCGCGCCGTCACGCTCATGAACAGGGCGTTCTGAAGCTTGTCCGCTCCGGTCATCTCCGCGAGGACGCCGCCCCATTCGAAGGCCGCGTAGGTCACCCATCCGGCCACGAGGAGAAGGGCGGAGCCCGCGAGTACGATGCGGGAATGGAGGGAGAGGCGCGTTCCTCCCTTTTCTTTCCTCCGCCGGAACGACGCGCCGACCTCCTCGATCGTGAGAAATCCGATCCCGCCCAGGGTGACGAGCGCCATCACCGTCCAGAGGACCGGTTCACTCCGGGTCCAGCCGACCAGGGAGTCGGAAAAGGTCGAAAACCCGGCGTTGCAAAAGGCGCTGACGGCGTGGAAGAGGGCATGCCACGCCGCTTCGCCCATCGGGAACACACCTTGGAAGGAGCCGAAGAGGACGAGCGCTCCCACCGCTTCGAGCCCGAGGGTGAGGACGACGATGCGGCGTACGAGGATTCTGAGCTCGACTTCCGGCACCGGGCCCGTCATCTGGGCGGCAACGGAAGCAACCCGAAGCGAAATTCTCCGTCCCAGGGTCAGGATGATCAGCGTCGTGATCGTGATCATCCCGAGGCCGCCGAGCTGGATCAGCAGGAGGAGAAATCCTTGGCCGAGCCGCGTGAAGTGGGTCGCCGTGTCCACCACGATGAGGCCGGTCACGCAGACCGCGCTCGTCGCCGTAAAAAGGGCGTCCACCCAGGAGAGGGGAACGCCACCCACGTAAAAGGCGGGGACGGCGCCGAGGCCGATCGTGCCCACGGCGATGAGGCCGAGAAATGAGACCGCCAGCAACCGGGGCGGCGACATACGCCGCCAAAACGGCAGCCTCGTTCGACTCATGGTCGATGCACCTTCCCTCGCCCACCCGTGTCCGCCTCAGGAACCGAACCGCCCCCCATGGCTCCTAGTTTCCCCGGAGCCCATATTGGGATCGACCGAAGCGCCATGGAGGATGGCGAAATCGCGGCGCGGTTTCCAGGGAGGAGTGATGAAGACGGAAAACCTCGTCGGCTGGTTCGAGATCCCCGTGTCGGAGATGGACCGGGCGATCGCCTTTTACCAAGCGGTCCTGGGGATCGAGTTAGGCCGCCACACGATGGGGATGCTCGACATGGCCTGGTTCCCGACCGGATCTGGCCCCGGCGCGGCCGGGTCCCTGGTACGCCACGAGGCATTCTACCATCCCTCGGAGGACGGAGTCCTCGTCTACTTCACATCCCCGACGGGAGACCTTCGCAACGAGCTCGGGCGGGTCGAGGCGGCGGGTGGCGAAGTCCTCGTGCCGCGAAAGCAGATCTCGGAAGACGTGGGATTCATGGCGGTGTTCAGGGATTCCGAGGGAAATCGCATCGCTCTGCATTCCCTGAAATGAACAAGGCGCCGCGGACCCCGCGGCGCCTCCCTACTTTTTCCACCCGACCTGCCGGCGCGCTCAGCGCGCCGACTGCGGGAAGCGAGTGTTCACGATGTTCGAGAAGCTCGAGCCCCAGCGGTAGTTCAACCCGATGGAAGCCTGGTAGTTGTAGCTCGTCGGAAGCGAAATGTTTCCGAGGAGGACATCTTCTTCGTTGAAGTCCGCTTTCTGGATGTGGATCTGGTCCTCGATCTTCTGGCCCGAGGCCGAAAAGGAGAGCTCGAGCCCCCGGATCAGCCTGAAGGAGATGTTCCCGCTCGCCCCGACGCTGTAGAGCCCGCCCTCGTGCAGGTACTGCGAGGCATCCAGGCTGATGCCCGCGTTCCCCCAACCTTCCACGGCGCGATACTGGACCCCGATCCGGTGGAGGGGGATCGTCTCCTGCGTCACGCCAAAGACGGTCTCCTCCTCGTAGCTGTTATACTGCACGCCCGCGCTGTAGTGCGCGATCAGCTGCCGCCGGTTCGCCTCGACGTAGGGATAGTAGTTCCACTCGATCGCGGGGGTGACCGTCACGCGAACTTTCCGATTGTTCTGCGTCGAGCTTCCCCCGCCAAAGGTCGCTCCCATCGAGGTGTGCGCGTTGATGCTCCGCACGAGCGTCGTGTTGGCGTTCCATCCGTCGCGATTGTTCACGACGTCACGCTCGGGCGATGTCGCAGTCGCCGGGAAGGTCGTCGTTTCGCGGTTCAGATTCAGGTTCGCGAAGAAATTGAACTTCCAGTTTTCGGTCACTCGGTCCGCGCCGAAAGAGGGGTTGAAGCGATATCCCTTCCGGAGCTCCTCGACGGACATGTTCCCCTGGAGCCCCGCGCGGAAGGTCCAGTAGTTCCACGGATCGTAGAAGGCGGGCGCTTCGGGAGTGCCGGATGCGGCGTCCCCCGCTCCGCTCGTCGAAGCCAGCGTGCGGTCGAAGTTGACCTCGAATTCGGCGCCCAGCCCCGCTTCGACGGCGTACCGCATCAGACCGAGGCGCATGGCCTGGGTGATTCCGTCCAGGGTCTCGATTTGGACGTCGGTGCCACTGGAAGTATAGGTGAGCGCGTCGGTCAAGTGCTCCATCGCCTCACGACCGATGAAATCGAGGTTGAAGCGGCGCCCGCCGCCGCCCACCGCCTCGCTCGTGATGATCATGTGAACGTCCGCGTCCTCCCGGTCGTTCATCCAGTTGATCCACTGGATCTCGGTGCGGAAGTGGTTTCGGTCACAAGGCACCTGTCCCTGGCAATCGAGGAAGACGCGGAGGGCCGCTTGCGGGTTCGCGAGCACGTCGGCGCTTACCTGAGCCGTCCCTTCCGCGGGAAGGAGAGCCGAGGCCAAAGCGACAAATAGGAGAGTCAGGGCACTCCCCCGCGCGGCTTCGCGCGCGGGGCGTCCCCATCGGTCCATTGTGGGCCGAGATACCATGCTCACCGCTCCTCTTCGTCTGATCCGCATCTATCGTGAATCCGTCTCGTCAGTTCCCTTCCTGCGCCCTCCGCCACCTTCCCTTTCAACACATCCCGCTTCATTGGGTCGCGTTCCCCCATAAAGGGGAGTTGGACGTCGGTCAGCGCGGCGGACCGCCTCCACGACCGCCTCCACCACCACCGCCGCCCGGCGGTCCTCCTCCAAAACCGCCGCCCCCACCCCCGCCCATGCTCTGCATTCGCGAGTTGACGATGGTCGAGAAGCTCGACCCCCAGCGGTAATTGAGGCCGACCGAGAACTGGAAGTCGTAGCCCGTCGGGAGAGCCGCCCTCCCCAGGAGGACATCCTCTTCCGAAAGCGCCGAGGCGGGGAGATAGATCTGATCCGCGATCTTCCCGCCGGAGGCGTTCAAATTCAGATCCAGGCCGCGAATGATGCGGAACTGGAGATTTCCGCTGGCCCCGAAGCTGTAGAGGCCACCCTGATGCAGGTACTGGGCGGCGTTCAGGCTGATCCCCGCATTCCCCCAATCTTCCGAAGCGCGGTACTGGACCCCGACCTTGTGGAGCGGGACCGTCTCTCGGGCCACGCCCAGGATCGTGGTATCCGCATAGTTGTTGTATTGCGCACCCACCGCATAGTGCGCGATCAGCTGCCGTCGGTTCTGCTCGGCATACGGGTAATAATTCCACTCGATCCCGGGAGCGACGGTGATTCGCGCCTGCTGGTTGTTCTGGATCGAATTTCCCGCCCCGATGTCAATGCCGGTGGAGACATGGCCGCTGATGCTCTTCACCACGAGCGTGCTGATCCCCCAGTTGTCGCGGTCGTTATTGATTTCGCGAGCCGGGGAGGTGCTCGTCGCGGGAATTGTCCGCGTATCACGATTCAGGTTGAAGTTCATATTGAAATTGAGCTTCCAGTTGTCCGTCACCCGGTCGGCCCCGAAGCTCGGATTCAACTGAATGATCTCGCGATTTTCCTCGATGTTGACGTTGCCGGATAGCCCCACCCGGAAGACCCAGTAGTTCCAGGGGTCGTACGCGACGGCGGCCGGCGTGCCCGAAGCGCCCCCGGTGTCCGCGGCGGATCCCGCAGTGGCCGCGACGAGGCGCGGCGAAACCGCGAGGGCCATGTCGGTGCCGAGCCCCGCTTCGACGCCGTACCGGACGAGTCCCATGGCGATGAGACGCGCGAGTCCTGCGGTAGTCTCCGAGGCGTCCTCGGGAGTGGAAACCGCGTAGGTCAGTTGGTCCGTGAGGCGCTCCATCGTCCCGGCGCCGGCGAAGTCGAGAACGAATCTCTGGCCCGAAGTCCCCTCGGTCGGGCTCGCTCCGCGGATCGTGACCAGGACATCCGCCCCCTCCGGGACCTCGAGCCACTCCACCCAGCCGACGT
Organism: Gemmatimonadota bacterium; assembly: GCA_040882465.1. Classification (NCBI taxonomy): domain Bacteria; kingdom Pseudomonadati; phylum Gemmatimonadota; species Gemmatimonadota bacterium. Next base: position 28,036 of record JBBEBG010000035.1, on the reverse strand, counting down.
CGCCGCGGAGGAGCCCCTGATTGCAGGGAACTGGTGCTTCGCACTCCAGGAATACGCGGGGCGCGATCCGAGGCATGGCGGCGCCCGCCGCCGCCGAGGTGAGCTGCGCAGAACCGGACGCCGGCACGACGAAAGCCGCGGCCAGGAGTCCGAGCGCAGTGGCCGCAATGCCGAAGCGACCCGGGAGTCGGATGGTCCTCTCTCCCTGCCGCGTTCTCGACCCTGTCATCAACTCGCTCCGCGCCCGTGGTGGATCCTGAAACCTCCCCGGCCGATCCCCGGCCGAACCTCGATAGCCTAAGACACCTGAAGCCCCTAAAGTGTTACGGCGTTTGGCCGCGGAGGGAAGCCCCCCCGGGGCCTCAACTGTGATCCGCGGCAAGGTCGCCCGGGCGGAAGCCCTTCCGCACCATCGCGGGCTCAGCTTCTGGCAAGGGAACCGGCTGCGGACGCGAATCCACGGGCTCCAGGCGCGGCTGGGCGCTCGGAGTGCTCCCCCCCGCGACCGCCATCGCGGGCTCTCCCACGTAGTGCCTCCGGAAGAAGGCCGCCAGATCGTCCACCAGGGAATACATCACCGGAACGACGATGAGCGTGAGCGCGGTCGCCACCATAATCCCCACGATCACGGCGATGGCCATCGAGCCCCACCACGCGGCCTGCTCCCCGCCCCAATAGAGGTCCGGGTTGAGGCTCGCGTAGAGGCCGAAGAAGTCGAAGTTGAGCCCGATCGCGAGCGGCACGAGCCCGAGGGCCGTGGTCACGGCCGTCAGGAGCACGGGGCGAAGCCTCGTCATCCCCCCCTGGACCAGCGCTTCCCGCCGGTTCATCCCGTCTCGACTCCGCAGGATGTCGATGTAATCGATCAACACGATCGCGTTGTTCACCACGATTCCGGCGAGGGAGATGATCCCAACGCCGGTCATGATGACCACGAAAGGCATGTTGAAGACCATGAGTCCCCAGAGAACCCCGACCGTGGACATGATGACCGAAGTCAGTATGATCAATGGCTTTACCACCGAGTTGAACTGGCTGATCAGGATAAACGCGATCAGCATGAGCGCGATGCCAAACGCCAGCGTTAGGAACTCCTGCGCCTCCATCTGCTCTTCGAGCTGCCCCGTGTAACGAAGCTGGTATCCAGGTGGAAGCTGGGCCACGAATGGCACCAGCTCCGCCTGCACTTCGGCAAGCATCGCGTTCTGGTTGTAGCCGGACCGCACGTTCGCCGAAATCGTGGCAAGGCGATCCATGTCCTTCCTCCGGATGGACCCGAGCCCCTCCCCCACCTCCCAGGTCGCCACCGACAGAAGCGGCACCTGGGCGCCGCCGTCCGCGACGACCACGAATTCCTCGAGCGAAGAAAGCTCCTGCCGATCCTCCTCCGCGAGCCGGACGACGATGTCGTACTCGTCGTTTCCGGTCCGGTACTTCGCCGCCTCCACCCCCTGGATCGCTCCGCGAACCGCGTTCCCCACCTCGATCGTGGAGAGTCCATAGAGGGAGGCGAGCTCCCGATCCACCGAGATGAAGAGCTCCGGCCGCGCGTCGTTCAAATCACTTTCGAGCCCGACGAGGCGCTCCGCCACGGGGGAATTTCGGAGGACCGTCAGGATCTCGTCAGAAAGCCGCTTCAGGACCGCTGGGTCGGCTCCAACGACCTCGATGTTCACCGGAGGCCCCGCGGGCGGTCCTTGCGCCATCGGGTTCGCGCTGATCTCGACCCCAGGGATCTCCTTCCCCAGGTCTTCCTGGAGATGCGCGAGGAAGTCGAAGGTGTCGAATTCCCGGTCTTCGAAGCTGATCATCGAGAAGCTCACCCGCGCCTGATGCTCCGCGGTGGGGCCTCCCACTCCGAACATGTCGGCTCCGCCCCCGGTGCCGCCGACCGTCGCGACCGCTGACTCGACGTCTTGGTATCCCGGGAGCTCACGAACCTCAGCCTCGATCCGCCGCGCCACATCGTCGCTAAAGGACACTCGTGTACCGGTCGGTGCCTCCATGTCCACAAAAAGCTGGATCGGAGGAATGTCCTCGGGGAAAAATTCGACGCCGTTGTTGAAGACCGTGAAGAGCCCGAAGCTCCCCACGAAAACGACGCCGACGATCCCGAGCACCGCTCCCCTGTGGTCGAGCGACCAGCGCAGCGACCGCTCGTAGCGTCGCATGAGCGCGGCTAGGCCGCGCGTCTGAAAAATCCGGCCCAACCGGTCGAACACGAAGCGGTGGAGGAGGTACAGGCCGACCCCCGTCAGGGCGAAGAGGAGGGCCGTGAGCGGGTTGCTGGCCCCCACCACGAGCAGCACCAGGACAGTGACCCCGACCAGCGTCCAACGAGTCGTGCGCGTGAGCGGCCGGGGAGGCGCATCCAACGGGCGGAGCATCATGGCGCAGAAGGTCGGCACCACGACGAGCGCCACGAAGAGCGAACTCGAGAGGGTGATGATGAGCGTGATCGGAAGGTACCCCATGAACTCCCCGACCATCCCCGGCCAGAAGGCGAGAGGCGCGAACGCCGCGAGCGTCGTCAGGGTGGATGCGATGACGGGGACGGCGACTTCTCCCGTGGCCTTTTTCGCGGCCATCGGGGGACTCCACCCCTCGCCCACGTACCGGTAAATGTTCTCCACCACGACGATCGCGTTGTCCACGAGCATGCCGAGCGCGAGGATCAGCGAAAAGAGCACGACCATGTTCATCGTGATCCCCAGAAGCCCCAGGATCACGAAGGAAATCAGCATGGAGGTCGGAATCGCGACCGCCACGAAGGCGGCCGTCCTCACGCCGAGGAAGAAGAGAAGGACGGCGAGGATGAGGATCAGCCCGGAGATGATGTTGTTCTCGAGGCTGCTCACCATCATGTAGATGTCACGCGACTGATCCCCGGTGATGGAGACCTGTGTCGCGGGCGGGAAGGTCGGCTCAAGCTCCGCCAGAATCGCCTTCACCGACTCCGCGGCGTCAATGATGTTGTCCCCGGCGCGCTTGATCACGTCCAGGGTGACCACCGGGCTGCCGTTCAGGCGGGCGTGGCTGGTGCGATCCGAGAACCCGAATTCCACCGCCGCGACGTCGCGCACGTAGACGGGACGGCTGTCGAAGGTCCCCACGACGAGATCTTGAATGACGGTGGGATCTACGAACTCCCCGTCTACGCGGACGAGGTAGTTGACCGGACCGACTTCGATTGAACCACCCGGGATGTTCACATTTTCGTCGCGGATCGCGTCCACGACGTCGCTCATCGCGAGCCCGTAGTACTTCAGGCGAATGAGGTTGACCTCCACCTTGACCTCGCGTTCGAGCCCGCCCCGCAGGTCCACTCTCTGTACCTCGGGGATCTGCTCGATCCGGTCCTGAAGGTCCTCGCCGATCTCCTTGAGGCGCACCAGCCCATAATCGCCGGCGATGTTGACCTGCATGATCGGGAATTCGGACGAATTAAACTCCAGGATGCTCGGCTCTTCCGCGTCGGAGGGGAGGTCCGGACGCGCGAGATCCACCTTCTCCCGGACCTTCTGCAGGGCCTCATTCAGATCCGTCCCGACCGAGAACTCGACGGAGATGGAGGAGTAGCCCTCGACCGAAGTGGAGATCATCTCCTCCACGTCGGACATCGTGTTCAGCTCTTCTTCCAGAGGGCGGGTCACGAGCGTCTCGATGTCCGCGGGCGACACGCCCGGATACATGGTGTTCACCGCCACCATCGGCATCGTGACTTCGGGGGCCGCTTCTTTGGGAATCGTCGAATAAGAAACGAGCCCCGCGAAGGAGAGGATGAGGAAAAGCATGACGACCATGGTGCGGTGCCCGACCGCAAACGACGTCAGCTTGAGCTCCTTGTACTGCGCGAGAAAAGTCGGATCGTCTTCCGGAATTTTCACGCGCACGCCCTCGAGGTAGGCGAGGTTGGCTCGCGACGGGTCGTTCGGACCCACATATCCCTCGCGCCCCTCCGTCATGAGCCACCTCCCGTTACGGTGGTCTCGCGCGTTCGCACGACCTGGACATGGTCACCGTTCGCCACCTGGTTCTGTCCCAGAACGATGAGTCGCTCTCCCACCGCGAGCCCCTCTTCGACCACGACCTCGTTCCTCTGGGTCGCGCCGAGCCGGATTGGGCGAACCTCGGCAATCGAGGCCTCTCCCTCATCCCTCACGACGAAGGCCACGAACCCCTCCTCGACCCGCACGACCGACTCCTGGGGAATGACGATGGCGCCTTCGCGCTCCCGCAGGACCACGTTGACATTCGCCACCATCTCGGGCTTGATGGATCGTTCCTGATTCGGAATGCTGAGCTCGACCTCGAAGGTGCGGTTGCTGGGGTTCACAGTCGCGCCGATATACCGTACGCGCGCCTCGTGGACCTCTGGCCCGAGGGCATCGAAGGTCACGGTCGCGCGCGAGGCCGGCCCCACGAGCCCGGCGAAGCGTTCCGGCACGCCGGCCAGAACCTTGATGGGGTCCACCTGGACGATGCGCGCGACCGGGGTGCCGATCCCCACCATCGTTCCTACCTCTACGGGCCGTGCCTCCAACACTCCGGCGATCGGCGCGAGAATCAGCGTCCGGTCGAGGCGCTCCCGCAGGGAGGCCAGGACCGCGTCGGCCTGGTCGGCTTGATACCTCGCCTCGAGGTAGGCGAGCTCCGACCCCACCCCGTCCTCCTCGAAGAGACGGCGCCGGCGCTCCCACGTTTCCCGGGCGAGATTGGCTCGTGCCTCGGCCTCCGCGACCTGAGAGCGGAGGATCCGGTCGTCCACCTGGAGGATTGCATCTCCCGACCGAACGATGGCACCCCTCTCCGCGAAAGTCTCCCGCACGACACCGGGCTCCTCCGCGGAAATCATGACGTCCACGTTCGCTTGCACCGTCCCGGCGATGCGGATCGTCTCCTCGAAGGAGCGGGCCTCGATAGGGAGCACCTCCACATTCACGACGCGCTGGAAGGCGTCCGCGCCCGCCTGGCTTCCCGCTTCCGCATCACCGCAGGCCGAAAGCGCCGCCCCCAGCACTAGAATCGTGACCGCACGCATCCCCGCCGCCCGTTCCGGGCTCTGGGCCTTCTTCCAGCGTCTAAACATGGATTTCGAAGCTCTCATCGCTTATGTGGTTTCTTCCGGTCTCCGCCCCACCTCCGGCCTCAAGAACCGGCGGCGGGCAAGGGCACCTCTCCTACCGTCCGATCCAACCGCGCGCGCGCCGACAGGTAGTCGAACACGGCCTGGGCGTAGTTGAACTCGCTCTGCCGCAGCGCGACCTCGGCGTCGGTCAACTCCAGCTGGCTCCCGAGCCCCTCGCGGTACTGGGCGCTCGCGATCTCGAAGCCCCGTTCGGCCTGTCGCACGGCCAGCGCCTGGCTCCGCGCCCGCAGCCGAGCTTCGTCCACCTCGTCGAGGAGCGACCGCACTTCGTCGCGAATCCGATCCTCGGCGAGCTCGGTCTCGACCTGGGCCGCGCCCAGCGTGGCGCGCCGTTGCTCCACGCGCGCGCTCCGCTCGAAACCGGTGAAGATCGGAATCGTCAGCCGAAGTCCGATGTTGCGCCCGTAGCCGCGCTGCCCCGCACCCCCGAAAAAGTCGGGACTTCCGTTCTGCTGGGCCTGGATGTCGTAGCTCCCAAAAAGGGCAAGCCGAGGGAGATACTCCGATCGCTCGACCTGGAGCTCCGCGTTCCGGAGCTCCTCGTTCAGACTCGCTTGCTGGAGCTGCGCATTCGCGACACGTGCCCGTTCGTAGAGCGCTTCGGCCGCCGCGTCATCCACCGTCGCAGGTGGCTCCACTCCGGCGAACTCGAGGATCCGCAAGTTCTCGGGCGAATTGAGCGCGAGATCGTCGAGGTTCATCTCGGCAAGTGCGCCCTGGACCTCTAGCGTCGTCCCCGGAGGGAGGTCGAGCTCGGTCACGAGCTCTCGCTCCATCCGGCGGAATTCGTTCTCGGCGCGACGGAGTTGGGGCTCGAGGTTCGCCAGCTCCACTTCGAGGCGCAGGACATCGTAGTCCGAAGAGAGGCCGGCACGATTGAGGGCCCGCGTCTCCTCGAGGGACTGCACGACCCGCTCAACGGATCGCTCGATCAGCCGGGCTTGCTCGCGGGCGAGGAGGAGGTCGTAATAGAGGGTCCTGACCCGCGTCACGACGTCGTGGATCACCCCTCGCACACCCTCTTCCTGAAAGGCCTGGTAACGTCCGGCCGCCCCCACACCGATGAAGGCACGGGCCTCGAAGAGGGTCTGCTCCAGGTAGATCTGGTTCGACCAGACGTTGTCCGCGCCGAACTGGATGAAGCGGAGCTCATCCGGAGCTGCATCCGGGTCCACGAAAATGGCCGGGAGAAACGATCCCGGCGGAGTGAGATTCCGGTTGTACGAGGTCGTGAGGTCAATGCTCGGGAATACGCTTCCCCACGCCTCCGAAACCCGGCCCTCCGCTTCGGCGAGAGTGAGCCGAGCGCGTCGGACATCCCGGTTTCCGTCGAGCGCGAGGTTCACGGCCGCGTCCAGGGTCAACGAGCGCCCCGCCTCCGCCCCCTGACCGAGGATGGATCCCGGCAGAAGGAGGATCGCCGCCGTAAGAACCACGGCCGGCGCCCCGAAGCCGCCTCGCCTCGAAATTCGCCGGAGCGACCCGGCCGCCCGTCGGGACTCCACCCCCCATCCCCCCACTTCTATCCTTACCGTCGCCATATCCGGTGCCCCGCGATCTTGGTCCATTCGTCGTGTCGGGCTCGCGCCCTGGTTTCCGGCTCCCCGATCCCATACGGAGTGACCGGTGCGTGGATTCATGCCGCCGAGGGAGCCTCCTCCACCCCGACGCCCGTCATCAGCTGTCTCATCGCCGCTGCGAAGGCCTCGCGAAATTCCTCTTCGGAGAGGCGAAGCATCTTCCTGTGGTAGATCGAGACGAGGCCGTGCGAGACCGCCCAAAACGTTCGCCCGACCAACTCGGGATCGTCCGGCTTCAAGATTCCCGCGTCCATGCACTCCCGAACCCGATCGAGCCAGAACTGGTCGATTCCGGCTACGAGCTTTCGGATCCCTTCCGGGAGCTCCTCGAGGCCGAGAAATTCCGTGTAGGAGTAAAGGATCTCGTAGTAGCGTGGGTGCTCGAGGGCGAAGTTCATGTATCCCGCCCCCGCCAGGCTGAATCGCTCCTCCGGAGTCCGTCCGCCCAGCGCCGGGTGGAGGTACTGGATCAGCGTCCGGTACCCTTCACCCACGACTTCGAGCAGGACCTGCTCCTTTCCGAGGAAGTGCCGGTAGAGCGCAGGTGCCGTGACCCCGACGCTGCGTGCGAGCTTCCGCATCGAAAACCCCTCGAACCCGTCATCCAGGTAGAGGTCGCACGCGCAGGTGAGAATTCGATCCCGTGTTTTATCCATGGTGAACAGCGTAAACAAACTGAAACTTTTGGTCAACCCATCCGTTGGAGCAGTAGCGTAACGGCGTTCACTAGAGGGTGGGGGATCGCATCCGGGCGAGGAGCCAGGTGGAGCCGAGGATGACCGCGGCGCCACCGAAGGTCCACCGGTCCGGGAACTCCCGAAGGACGATCGCGCCCCAGGTGGCGGCGAAGACGACCTGGAGGTAGGCGACCCCCATCGCTCGTCCTGCCCGTTCTTCACGGAGCCCCATGGTGATGAGCACCTGCCCCAGGTAGGTCGCGACGCCGACGGCGCCAAGGAGGGCGAGCGCGCGCGGGCCCGGAAGGGTGAAGTCCCGCACCACGAAGGGGATGGCGCCCAGGGTGCTCACCAGAGCGAACCAGTAGACGACAACAAGGGGAGCGTCGCTCCGCGCCAGCCGCCGAACGGCCACGTAGGAGAGGCCGCTGAACAAGGCGCCCACGACTCCGACGGCCACCGGACCCGGCGGGAGACCCGGGGCGCCCCCGCCGAAAAGGAAGCTCGGCCGGGCCATCAGGACCACGCCGCCCAGCGAGATGAGCGAGAGCGCCACCTCCTTTCGCCCAATGGGTTCGGCCAGGAGGAGCGCGGCCAGAAGCGCGGTCCAAACGGGGTTCGTGTATTGGATGACCGTGGCGTCGGCGAGGGGGAGGTGGATGAGCGCGAAATAGAAGCAGGAGAGCGCGATGAAGCCGACGACGCCCCGGACGAAGAGGAGCGTCCGATCCTCTCCCAATGCGGAAAGGCCCCGTCGTTTCAGGAAGGTCCACGAAAGAACGAGGACGACCAGCGACCGCCCGAGGACGACTTCCATCGTCGTCAACCCCGCCCCTCCGGACAGCCGCACGAGAAGCGACATCAGGGAGAAGAAAAAAGCGGCCGCCGCGACGTAACGCAGCCCGAGAGGAAAAGGCGCCCGGGATGGCGCGGGAGGACTCGGAAGGACCGGATCAGGTCCCAGCCGCCACCTCGATCGTCATCCGCACGACACGGTCGCCCTGGAGGAGGCGGTCGAGAACCTCCCCTCCAGTTTCGATCCAGCCGAAGGCAGTGTATCCGCCTTCCAGGTGAGGCTGCGCGGAGTGCGTGAGGAAAAACTGCGACCCTTCCGTGTCCTTCCCCGCCGAGGCCATCCCGAGCACGCCCCGTTCGAAGGGGAGAAGTGTGATCTCGGTGCGAAGCTCGTACCCGGCGCTCCCAGTCCCGTCGCCGAGCCCGACGTCCCCTCCCTGGATGACGAAGTTCGACACCACCCGGTGGAAACGCACGCCGTCGTGGGCTCCGCGCGCGACCTCGCCGAGGAAGGCCTCCACCGACATGGGAGCCTGTTCCGGGGTGAGGCGCACGATGATGTCGCCGCGTTCCGTTACGATTCGAACCCTCGGCTCCGCACCATACCCCGCGAGCGCGACCCAGTCCACCGCCCGTTCCACGCGTGCGGGCCCGAGAGCGGCCTCCGGGGTGGTCGTTCCGGCAACCCGTTCGAGGGCGGCGGCCGCCGCCCTGCGGAGCGTCGGGTCCGGGTCCGACAAGACAGTTCGGAGGAGCGGCGTGGACGAGGGGCCCATCGCCTCGATCAGGGGGACCAGGGTGTTTGGATCCCCCTCCGCCCTCTTCCCTTCGAAGGCGTTTTGCAGCGCCTCGTTCCCGCCGAGGGCCAGGAGCGCCGGATGTGCGAGCGCCCCGGCCGCCCGTGCGACGGGAAGTGGCGCCACATCGCCGAGGAGGCGGACGAAGAGATCCAGGTGGCGCAGCGCGTCGGACTCGGTACCGCCCTCTCTGAGCCATCTCCGCGATAGCGCGGTCGTGGCCGCGGCGCGCACCTCCGGCTCCGCATGGTCCGCTAGCTCGAAGAGGAACTCGGTGACCTCAGTGCCCGCATGGTTCGCCAGGAGCTCGATCCCGCGCGCCGTCGGAACGGGGTGGTGGGACGCCATACGACGGGTCCAGTCGAGCGCGAGCGATTCGAAACCCTGTTGGGCCAGAGGAGGAAGAATCGCCATCTGGACCCTCCACTCCTCCACCGGCCCGCGCACGATCTCCGCGCCGCGTTCCCGGTCGTCGGAAAGATTCCAGAGGGCGAGTGCGATCGAGGCCGCCGCCGCGACCCTCACATGCTCGGACGGATCGGAGAGGGCCGCAAAAAGCGCGTCGCGAATCGTCCGGGACTCGAGCCAGGTCGGATGCAGGACCGCGGCGGCCACGTTCGCCCTCGCCCGCCAGTCCACCCCCTCCCGGAGCCAACGCACGAGCCGCTCCGCGTCCTCGCCGGTCTCGACCAGGCGTCCGACCGCCGTCACTAGGTACGTCGCGGCGGGCTCATCCCACTCGTATCCGTCGAGGACGGTCCGGAGGCGTGCGCCCTCCGGCCTCCAGGGGGTCGTGTTCGAGCTCCGCCCGAAGTAATAAGCGGCGGCGAAGCGCACCGCGGGATCGGCGTCGGTGAGGCGGGAGAAGAGCTCGGTGAGAAGTCCCGGGGGACGAATCTCCCGGAGCGCGGCGCGGGCGAGCGAGAGCACCCAGGGGGCTCCTTCGTCGGGCGCGGGACCTGGTTCGAGGAGCGCCCGGACGGCGGTCCGGTCTCCTCGTTTTCCGATCGCCTCGACGAGCCGGAGTCTCACTTCCGGGTCGCGCTCCAACTCGAGGGCGCGGACGACCAACGCCCCACTCTCGGCCCAGGGAATCTGTCCGAGGGCGAAGGCGACGTCTCGCCGGACCGAGGGATCTTCGTCCAGAAGGGCCGAGGCGAGCGCTCCCTCGGCCCGCGGATCCTGGACCGATGCGAGGGCGAGGGCCGCCCGGGCCCTCACCGCCGGATCCGGGTCCGCGAGAAATGCCCTCAGCGCTTCCCCGTCCCGCCGCGTCTGGAGATCCACCACCGCCTGGAGCTCGGGACTGCCGAGAAGTCCATCCGGGGGAGGGAGGTCGGGAACGAAGAGTGGGGCGGCCGCCGTCTCCTGCACGGCCTCCGTGCCGCCGGCGCCACAACCTCCGAGGGTCAGGAAGAGGAGACCGGAGCCGATGATGCGGGCCCGCGCGGGGCGCTTCGCCCATTGCGACATGGCGTGTATCTTCGCCCAACGTTCGCGCCGGAACAAGCGCGCGACCCTTCTCCCCGCTTCTTCGGCAGGGCGGCCCGCGCCACCGCGCGCGCCACCGGGCCGGGGCTTCAATCGGCGGTCCCACGGGGTCAGATTGTGGTGCCCGAAGTGGCCCACCGGGACCCGTTCGTCACGCCAACCCCAAGGAATCGTGCCCGACCGAAACTCTGCATCCCTCCCGGAACCTCATCGGGGCTTCGTTCCACGCCCGTTTCGTCCGGCGGGGTGGGCGCGGGGCCCCCACGGCCAGACCCTGCTCGGCCGGGTTCTCCGCCCCGAATCCGATCTCCTCGTGCGCCGCGAACGGGTGCATACTCCGGACTCCGACTTCCTCGACTTGGAGCTCGGGCCCGAACCGGGGCCCGAGGCACCGATCGCCCTCGTCCTGCACGGCCTCGAGGGATCCACCCGGCGCAGGTACATGCGGGTTGCGATGGAGGAGTTGACCGGCCGGGGAATGTGGGCCGTGGGCATGAACTTCCGGTCGTGCTCGGGCGAACCCAACCTCCAGCCGCGCTTCTACCACTCGGGCGAAATCGGTGACCTGGAGTTCGTTCTCCGTTTCCTCCGGGAGCGACATCCGACCCGCCCGATCGGAGCGCTCGGATTCTCCTTGGGAGGCAATGTCCTCCTCCGGTTCCTCGGGGAAAAGGGCGACGCCGCCCGCGATCTCCTCGGGGGGGCCGCGGCGGTTTCCGTCCCCTACGATCTCTCCGAAGGATCGAAACTCCTCGAGGGCGGCCGGATGGGACGCCTTTACTCCCGGTACTTCCTCCGTTCGCTTCAGGCGAAGGCCCGGGCCAAGGAAGCGCTCCTGGCCGGCGTCGTGGATCTCGAGCGCATTCTCGCCGCCCGTACGCTGAGAGAGTTCGACGATGCGGCGACGGCCCCCCTCCACGGCTTCGCGAGCGCGGCGGAGTATTACCGCGAGGCCTCCTCCGGCCCGCGTCTCCCCGGGATCCGTGTGCCGACCCTTCTCCTGCACGCGCTCGACGATCCCTTCCTTCCCGCGGCCTCGGTACCCACCGATGCCGTGTCGGAGAGTCCGTGGCTCCTCGGGGCCATTCACCCGAAGGGAGGGCACGTAGGTTTTGTCGAGGAAAGCTCCCCGTGGAGGCCTCGATTCTGGGCAGAGGGCGAAGCGGCCCGCTACCTCCAGGGAATCCTATTCGGCGATGGTCCGCGCCCGACCCCGAAAGGGCCGTGATTTCCGGGCAGTCAAATCGGTTTGACCGCCCTCGCGGGCCCACTTACCTTCGCTCTCGCCCGCCATGAAGTGGCCCCGGAGACTCCTGCCCTTCGGTCGCACTGCGGGTCCAGCTGTCCCGAAGATTCGTCCTGCTCGAGGGAGCTCCCGCGATGGCTCACGACGTCTTCATCAGCTATTCGAGCCGGGACAAGAGCGCCGCGGATGCGGCCTGCCACTTCCTCGAGGCGGACGGGATCCGTTGCTGGATCGCGCCCAGAGACATCCCGCCGGGCCAGCCCTGGAAGCCGCACATCGTACAGGCCATTCGTGATGCGGGCGTGATGGTCCTCATCTTCTCCGGCCAAGCGAACCGGTCGCCCCAGGTCAAGCGCGAGGTGGATATCGCCTTCGAATCCGGGCACCCCATCGTTCCCTTCCGGATCGAAGACGTCCAGATGGACGACGAGATGTATTATTGTCTCGCGGCCGCGCACTGGCTCGATGCGCTCTCCGACCCGATGGAAAATCACCTGGACCGGCTCCTCCACGCGGTCCGCCTCCTCGTCTCCCCCGAGACAACTGGAGCCGCTCCCCCGCCCCCCGCATCACCTCCGGGACCGATCTCCCGCTCGCAGCCTCAGCCCGGCGTGCCCACCAACGGGGGTGCCGCGGCGGCTCCGTCGGGTGGCCGGCGATGGCTCGTCCCCGCCGGAGTCGGGGGCCTCCTCCTCGTCGCCTCCGTGGCCTTCGGGCTGTCGAGGCTGGGAGGTGAAAGTGATCCGCCCCCACCCGCGGGGAGCGCCCCGTCAGGGGAAGTGCAGGGCTCCCCGGCCGCGGCAAGCCTCGTGGACACTCCAGTGTCCACGGACCTCCCCGGGAATGCGGCCGGGTCCGAAGCCCAACTCTCCGGCTCCCCGACTACTTCCGGAGCCGGCGACACTCGGGCCGCCACGACCCCCTCGGCGGAGGGAACTACGGCACCGGTAGCGGTGCCTTCGGCGACTTCGGCTCCACCGGCCGGTACGCGGGTCACCGACGCCGCGGGGGACGGCGCACCCGCCGCCGCGCCGGCCAACGCCGCCACGGGTGTCCTCGTCCTGATTTACGGGAACGAACCAGGCTCCGCCGCGGAGGTGGAAACCACGGTTCTCCGTTCCTTGCTTCAGATGCCGGAGGTCGCCCCCCTCGATGCGAACAGCCTCGGTCTTCTGCGTGGGCAGCAGGGCGCGGTGGAAGCGGCCAATCGCGGAGACTTTTCGGAGCTCGCCGTCCTGAGCCGCGAACACGGTGCCGAGTTCCTCGTCGTCGGAGGCCTGACCGCGAACGCCACTCCCGCCGTGGGCCAGTTCTTCGCGGGCTCGGCCGTGCTCGACCTGAAGGTCTACAGGGTTTCCACGGGCTCTCTCCTCGGAGCCGAAGTCCTGCGGGCGGGAACCGCGGGAAACCTCGCCGCAAGCGAGGACCAGGCCCGTTCCCGGGCTGCCGCGGAGGTGGGACGCTCCGCGGTCAATACCTTGCGCCGCTGGGTCAGCCGGGCGAATCCCTGAAGCGGCGTTCGTGACGATTGAGACTGCTTCGAAGGAGTGAGACGATGACGGCGAGATTCTGGACCGCTGGACCCTGGGTCGCGTTCGGCACCGCAATCACCCTGGCCACCACCGTGGAGGCTCTCGCGCAGGACCGCCCCCGCGTGGCAGTTCTATCCTTCGAGAACCGGACCGACTGGTGGGGACGCCAGCTCGGCGCGAGCGCCGCGAGCCAGCTCACCGTGGGGCTCGTGAACAGCGGCGCCTTTGCGGTGCTCGAGCGGCAACAGGTCGAGAGCGTACACGATGAGCTTTACATGGGGCAGTCCGGTGCGGTGACTCCGGAACAGGCCGTCGAGCTCGGGAAGCTCCTCGGGGCGGAATACCTCATCACCGGTGAGCTCACCGGCTTCAACATCAGCCAGCGGGGCGGGGGGCTGAATCTTGGGGGGCTCCAGGTGGGCGCGTCGGAAACGCGTGCCGAAAGCGCGATGAACGTGCGCGTCATCCGCGTGGAAACCGGTGAGATCGTGGCTGCGGCGCAGGCCCAGGGAAACGAGGTATTGGGGCGGGGAATCGTCACGGACGTTATCCGGACGGCCGAGACGACGGAGTACAATCCGACGATCGCGGACCAGGCTCTGGGCCCGGCGATTCAGACGATCCTGGCCAGCCTCGTGGAACAGCGCGACCGAATGCCGACGAGCGGAGTCGTCGCGGCCGCGCCGGCCGAAGTGACTGGAATCGGACAGGACGGGTCCATCTACATTGACGATGGCGCGGACTCGGGGATCCTCGAGGGCACTCGCTTCCGCGTCGTTCGGATCGTGGACGTCATCCGCGACCGCGACGGAAACGTCCTCGACGAGATCACCGACCGGGTCGGCATTCTTCAGGTGACACGGGTCCTCTCGCAGTCCTCCGTGGCGACCGTCGTGGAGGGGACCGCCGAGGTCGGAGACCGGCTGGAGCGCGAAGAAAACCCGTGAGATCGAGCCTCCGGGGCTGACGCCCGGCCCACCCGCTCCCGCCCCACAAGCCGCCCGCCTTCGTGCCTTCCGGACCCCGGGAAGAAAAAGCGCCTCCCGCCTTCGTGGCCTGGGGCGGGCGTATCGCGGCCGCGCTCACCTTCCTCTTCGGACTCTGGGCGCTCTGGCCCTTCGCCGAAGGGCGAGGGGGACTCGCGGCGCTCCCCCGGGCGATCTACACGATCTTCGGGATGATCGCGTTCGAGGGACTCGCCGACGAGTTCCCGACGCTCACGGATCCCCTCACCTTCGAATCCCTCCCATACATCGGCACCATCATCTCGGCGATCGCGACCGTCGGATTCGGGCTCGCATACCTATTCTCCCTCTTCGTTCGCCGAAACTACGAGCAAGTGAAGCTCCACCGCTTCACCAGGGGCGCACACCACGGGACCCTCTCGCTCGCCGTGGTCTGCGGGCTCGGACGCGTCGGCTCGCAGCTCGTGCGCGATCTCACCGACGAGAAGCGGCGCGCGCGCCGCGGGGTCATCGCGATCGAGATCGATCCCGACAATCCCGCGATCGAAACCGCTCGGGAACGGGGCGCCGTCGTCCTCGTCGGAAACGCATCGGACAAGAAGCGCCGCGAGAAGGCCCGGCTCGATCTCGCGGATGAGCTTTTTATCGCCTGCGGGGACGACGCGACGAATCTCGATGTGGCCGCCCTCGTGGCGACGGATGTCGAGGACGACGCCGGGGGACCAACCCGTCCGCTCCTCTGCATCGCCAGCGTGTCGAGCCCGACCCTGGCGAAAGCCGCCCGTGACAATCCGATCTTTTCGGATGCCGGCGATGGCTTTCGGCTGCGTGTTTTCAACCTCCCCGACAATGCGGCGCGTGCCCTCATGGTCGAAGAGCTCGGCCGTGCCCATGCCCCGTCACTCACGGAAGTCGCGTATTACATCGTTGTGGGATTCGGGACCGTCGGGCAGGCCGTCGCACTCAACGCCGCGAAGCTGGCGCACTTCGAAAACGGCCGCCGGCTACGGATGACCGTCGTGGACGACTGGAAGGATGCCGCGACGGAGCGGGCCAGGAGCGCCTTCCTCGAGCGATATCCGGCGTTCGCCCCCGACCCGATGACCTTCGATCTCGGCCCCTACGTCCACGCGCCGGATCCGGCCAAGGACGAATGGACGGCGCGAGCGGGCCGCCCGTTCCACCCCGCATGGCGGCGCGAGAGCCCGATCGGCCGCGACGGACGACCCATTGCGGCCGAGTACGTGGTGAACGCCGAGTTCGTGGACCTCCCGGCCTCCTTCGATTCGCCCGAGTTCGCGGATCTCCTCACCGAGCGACTGACCCCCGGCCAGTCCCCCGAAGCCCGCCCCGTCCTCATCGTCGCCTTCGACGAGGACCGCCGGAATCTCGAGGCCGCCCTTTCACTCGGCGCGGCCCTGGCGCGGCGCGGCTCGCTCCTCCCGCTCTTCGTTTATCTGGGGGACGAAGAGGGGCTCGCCGTTTTTCTCGAACGGGGACGGCGAGCGGGAACCCTGGATGAGGTGAAGGCGTTCGGAAGCGCGGCCGACTGCGGCTCTTACGAGCGGCTGGTCCAGGCGGAGGTTTTTCACCTCGCCGACACGTTTCACATCGCGCATGGACGGGCGGGCAGAGAGGAGGGCGCCGTAGACCCCGCGAGGTCGGCCTGGTTGGAGCACGCCTTCAAGGGCTCGAGCGAGGCCGCGGCACACCATGTGGCGATCAAGCTCGACGCCGCGAAGCGGCTGGGGGCCGATGCCGGCCCAACCGCCCTCCCACCGGAGGCCCGCGACGCGCTCGCGCGCATGGAGCACAACCGCTACGTCGCGGAACGTCTCCTGGAAGGGTGGCGGTACGGCCCGCGAAGCGATACCGAAAAGCTGCGCGAGAGCCTATGCGCCTGGGAGCACCTGCCGGAGTCGGAGCAGAAGAAGGATCACGAACAGGTCGAGCTGATCGAGGCGAGGTGGCGTCAGTCCTCCTCGGGCGGAACGATTCGGTAGCCGAGCGCCACGATGGTGCGGAGCGCCTCCAGCGCGGTCTGTCGGTCGTACTCCTTTTCGGACTCCGAGAGGTCTTCGTAGGACACCAGTCCGGGGTGGGTCTTCGCGGAGTCGTCCCGGCTTGGACCGTACCGCCACCCCTCACCCAACCGTCGCGCTGCCCAAAGGTCGTGGATCTGGCGGGCGAGCCGCTCGGTGAGAGCGAGGAGGGGGGGTGGGAGCTTCACCCCCTCCGTCGTGATCGGATCGGGCCCCTCCTTCACCGAACCGGCCACTACCGGAGGTAACGCCGGTGCCAGCCCTCTCGAGCCGGCCTTTCCCACTTCCCTTCCCTCGCCTCCCCGACCCGGGTGAGAGAAAGGTCGAAGACCATCGTATCCCCGGAAATCTCTCCGCTCTCGGCCAGTTTCTCGAAGACTTCCCGCGAAACGCGCGTGGGAAAGCCGTCGTGCGCCTCGTCACGGTACCAGATGGCCCCCCCGCCGAGGATCTCGATGCCGAGCTCGCCCTCGAGCCCACGGAGAATCCCGACCAGCGCATCGATCGAGCACCCCGAGGGTGGAGCGATCCTCTCGTCCACGCCCACGAGGAGAAACCGGCCGTAACGCCAATCACGCGCGGCCGCGAGGCTGGAGCCGTGCGCCTTCCAGTTCGCGAGGAAAGCGTCGACTTCGTGCAGGAACCGTTCCTCTTCGGTTGATGCGAGTGGACGGTTCACCCCGAAGATCCATAAGCGCGCGGCATCCGGCAGGCCCGGGAGGAGGTCGGAAGCGGATGGGGCCAATGCGTCCTTGGAATTCACACTTCTTCGTCCCGGTCGATGCGCGCTGGACCTGAACTGGGTTGAGTTGGAGCCTCCCGGTCCAGGAGCACCGCGACCCAGCGGAGGTCCTCCGTATTCTCCAACATGATCTTCACGACCATGGTCAGCGGGACCGCGAGAAGCGCGCCGACCGGTCCCCACGCCCACGCCCAGAACATGAGGGAGAGGATCACGACAAGCGTCGAAAGGCCCAGACGGCGGCCCTGAAGGTTCGGCTCCAAGAGATTCCCGAAGATCACGTTGATCACGACGTATCCCAGCATGACGAGCACGGTGGCTCCGGGCCCGCTTCCCTGCAGAAGGGCTAGAAGGACCGCCGGCACGGCGGCGATGATCGAACCGATGGTCGGAACGTAGTTCAGGAGGAAGCCGAGCAACCCCAGAATGATGGGAAAGTCGAGTCCCATGACCCAGGCCCATAGCCCGATGCAGAGCCCCGTAGCGAGGCTGACCATCGTCTTGATCGCCAAATAGTCGAGCACCTCGCTCGTGATCTTCGAAAAGCGGCCCAGGTCGTGCTCCCCTTCATCGAAGACCGCTCGAAATTTTTTCGGAAAGATGGAAGCTTCGGCGAGCATGAAAACCAGGATGAGGAATACGAGGAAGGTGTTCGAGACGAAGTTGGCCACCTGCGACAGCGCACCCTGGACGAACGCCATCACATTCTCCGTGCTGAAAAACTCACCGGAGAAATATTCGGCGGCGGGGAGCCCGCGCGCCTGGAGAGCCGCAATCCATTCGTCCAGCAGGACCTGAAACCGCTCCGCGTAACTCGGGAGGCGTCCCTGGAAGTCGGCGACGGACTGGCTCGCGATGAGGATGATCCCGCCGAAGATCGCGACCTCGACGAGCACGGCGAGGAGAATCGCGATAGGAGCGGGAACGTGCCGGCGCTGGAGCCAGAGCATGATCGGGAGAGACAGAATGGCCAGGAATAGCGCCACAGCGGAGGGGAGGAGAATCGGCCTTCCGGCGCGGAGACCCGCGATGACGACGACGGCCCCTCCGAGCACGACGAGGAAGCGGGCGCCCGGCCCCCAATCGCTCTGCCCCGAACCCTGTCCCTTCCGCTTCTCGGCCATTCCTCGCGCGGTCTCCCCTCCGCGGTGCTCCGCGCCTCCCGGGGCGCCCGGGAATCGCGAACTTGGAATGTCATTGGAGAGAGTTCCCGAAGCTAGGGGTGGGCGCCCGGAGGAGGAGCTTCCTACCTTAGATTTTTCGGGATCGAACGCCAGGTTCGAGGGGGCGTCCTCGATCCATCACCGAAGACCGGCAGGGGAGGTCGCGACCCGTGGGTGACGAGCCGCACGAAACGACTTCGCTCGAGCTCGTCCCGGAAAGCGACGACGAGCTCCTCGCGGCGTGCCGAGTGGACACCTTTCGCGCCGGGGGGAAAGGCGGGCAACACCAGAACGTGACCGAGTCGGGGGTCCGGCTCACTCACGAGCCCACCGGAATCGTGGTCACTTCCCGCGCCGAGCGAAGCCAGCACCGGAATCGCTCGCTCGCGCTCGAGCGGCTGAGGAAGAAGCTTGCGGCCAGGCGCCGAAAGCCCAAGCGCCGCATTGCGACCCGCATTCCCAAGGGGGAGAAAAAGCGGCGCCTCGAACAGAAGCGCCGCCGATCCTCGAAGAAGGGGCTCCGCCGCCCCCCCGACCCAGAAGGTTGATGGGCCCTTCGCATCACGGGCGCTCGGGACACGCCCGCGAGACCCTAGTGGTTCGTCCCGGAAGTCTCTTGGCATTCGGCTGCGGCTGGAGCCCGTCCTGCGTCGTTGCTCGTCGTCGCCGTAGCGTTGCTACGACTCCTCCTCGCGCCTAGCACTACGGTCTCCATCCGTACCCTCGGTGCTACAAGAGACTTCCGGGACGAACCACTCCTAGCCGGGGCTCGGCTCTACGTGAAGCGCTCCATGAAGGCGCGCTCCTGAGCCGTGAGCGACGGAGACCCCAGGTGCCGGGCCTTTTCGAGAAGACGCTCGAACTCCTCCCGGTTGAGCGGATGGAGCCCCTGCCGGTCCACCGACTCCCAACGGCTCAGATCCTTTCCGCCCGGCTTCACCGGCGTCGCCGCCTCTACCTGCGCCCGGAAGCGGCGGGCGGGCGAGTTCCGCTCGAGAAGGACGAGGTAGAGCCATCCGCCCACGAATCCACCGAGGTGCGCGAAGTGGGCGATTCCCATCCCCCCCCCGCCCACCCCCATCCCGCCCCAGATGGACATGACCGCGAGCCCGATCACGAGGATGCGGGCTGGGACCGGAAGAATCCCCCAGATGTAGACACGCTCGTTGGGCCAGTACCTCGCGAATCCGAGGAATACGCCGAACACCGCCCCGGAGGCCCCCACGATCGCCGCGCTGGGCGTCACGACCGAGAGGATTGCCCCGAAGACCCCGCTCACGAGGTAGAGCCCAAGGAAGTGGCGGCTTCCAATCCTCGCCTCCAGATGGGGGCCGAAGAAAAAGAGACCGATCATGTTGAAGAGTAGGTGGAGAGCGCCGGCGTGGAGGAATTGGTAGGTCAGAACCGTCCAGGGCCGAAGCGGCACGAGGGCGGGGACGAGCCAGGTCGCCTCGATGATCGCCGGGGGGAGGAGCCCAAGGAGGCCGAACGGGGGTGGTGCCACCACAAACACGGCAACATTCGTGAAGAGGAGCCTGCGAACCCAAGGGGTCATCGTGCCTGCCGTAGGGCGGGACCTAACAGGTCGCAAGAGAAGGGTGAGGGGTGGCGCGAAGAAGGCCCACGCGGGCCCATGCGGACTCCGTCGCCGAGGGGAGGAAGTTGGCCCTGCGGCCTTCCCGGATCAAGCCGCGGTACACCCGGGTCCCTGCCCTTGGAAGGGGCCCGAAGCCCTTGACACCCACCAGAACCGAGGCGATTAATGTCCACTATGACTGCCCAGGGAAGCTCGATCCGACTCGAGACGACGACGTGCCGTCCGACGACCTCCACGACCCGGAGGACCGGCCGGGAAGGCGCCCGAGTTTGATCTGAGTTTCGTCCCTCGAATCGGAACCCGACGCCCCACCCCGGCCCTCTCGAAGGTCGGGGTCGTTTTTTTTTCCGGAGCCGCGTTCCCGAATCGAGCGAATGCCGCGATGCACGCCAGAACCAAGAGAGCGACGTGAAACAGGAAGCCCCGCCGAAGCCGATCCATCCCCCCGAGGGATCGCCGGCGCGCGCGCCCGTGCCCACGGGAGGCCGCGGCGTCCGGGTCCTCAAATTCGGCGGAAGCTCGGTCGCCGACGCGGATCGGATTCGCGCCGTGGCGGGGCTGGTGGAAGAAGCGCGGAAGGAGGTGACCCCGATCGTCGTGGTCTCAGCGGTGGGGGGGACGACAAACGAGCTCGACGCCGCCGCCGATCTCGCGGGACGGGGAAACGGGGGTTACGAAGACCGCCTGCGGAAGCTCGAGGAGCGCCACCTGGGCATCCTGAAAGGGGTCGCCCTACCGGAGGAGCTCGCCGCGCTCCAAAAGACGATCAGGGAAGCCTTCGAGGAACTCCGGAAGCTAGCTCGGGGCGCGCAGCTCCTCGGGGAGTGCAGTCCGCGGACCCGGGACCGGATGCTCTCCTTCGGCGAGATCCTCTCCTCGATCCTGGTCGCGGCGGCTTTGCGAGCGCGCGGTACGCCCTCCCGTTCGGTGGACGCGCGCCAACTCATCCGCACCGACGCCCGGTTCGGCTCCGCCCGCGTAGACCTCGATGCTTCGAACGCATTGATCCGCGCACACCTACCCGGTTCGGTGGGAGTGCCCGTCGTGACCGGCTTCATCGGGGCGACCCCCGAGGGCGAAACAACCACGCTCGGCCGCGGCGCTTCGGATTACACCGCGACCCTTCTCGGCTCCGCCCTCGCCGCGGAAGGAATCGAGATCTGGACCGATGTGGACGGCGTGCTCACGGCCGACCCGCGGAGCGTGCCGGACGCCACCCCCGTCCGCGAGATCGGTTACGAAGAGTTGCTCGAGCTGGCCCACTTCGGGGCCAAAGTCATGTGCGCACCCGCCGTCGAACCCGCTCGAAAGGCGGGGATCCCGCTCCGCATTCGGAGCACGCTGGATCCCACCCTCCCCGGTACGCTCGTGGTGGGCCGCCTCCCGGCCGACCCGTACCGACCGGTCCGGGGAATGTCCGCGATTCGCGACGTGGCGCTGATCCGGCTGGAGGGGGTCGAACAGGTGGGAGTCGTCGAAGCGTGCGAGCGGCTCTTCCGGGCGCTGGGC
The DNA here is from genome assembly GCA_040882465.1 of Gemmatimonadota bacterium. Classification (NCBI taxonomy): domain Bacteria; kingdom Pseudomonadati; phylum Gemmatimonadota; species Gemmatimonadota bacterium. The sequence continues at coordinate 6,751 of JBBEBG010000035.1, read as the reverse complement.
CAGGCGGAGGTGGATTCCCTCCTCTTCACCCAGGATTCGAGCGCACACACCGTTTCGTTCGCCGTTGCCCGGAGCCGCCTCTCGAAGGCCCTGGCCGCGATCCAGGCGGAGTTCCGACGCGAGCGGGTCGCGGGGCTCCTCCGCGACCCCTTCGTCGAGGAGCGTTGTTCGATCCTGGCGATCGTGGGAGAGGGAATGCGCGACACGCCGGGGATCGCCGGAAGGCTCTTTTCGACCCTCGGGGCGGCCAAGGTCAACGTGCATGCCGTCGCGCAGGGCTCTTCGGAACGGAACATCTCCTGGGTGGTCGCCGCGGAACAGGAAGGACCCGCGCTCCGCGCCGTGCATCGCGCCTTTTTCGCCCCCCCCGGGGAGCCGCACCCGGTGCGAATCGTCGTTCTGGGCGTGGGGAGCGTCGGAGGGGCGCTGCTCGAACAGCTGCGGGACCACGGAAAGGAGGCGCTCGCTCCCCACGGCCTTCTTCCGGTCCTCGTCGGCATCTCGCAGAGCGGGCGGGCGGTGGTGGACCTCGAAGGACTCGATCCGGGGCGCTGGCGCGAGCTCCTCGCCGAAGGGAAACACACGTCGAAAAACGTGGTCGAGTCGGTCGTGACCGGCGATCCCCTCGTGATCGTGGACTGTACCGCCAGCGCGGATGTCGCGAGCCGGTATCAGGAGTTTCTCCGCTCCGGCGCCGCGGTCGTGACCGCGAATAAGATCGCGCTCTCCCGCTCGATCGAAGAGTACCGCGCGATTTTCCGCGCCGCCGCGGGGGGTGGAGGGATCCATTACGAAACGACGGTGGGCGCGGGCCTCCCGATCATACGCACCGTCGCCGAACAGCGGCGAAGCGGAGACCGCATCGAGGTCATGGAGGGCGTCCTCTCCGGCACGCTCACCTTCCTCTTCGATGAGGTGGCCCGCGGCCGGCCCTTCAGCGAGGCGGTGAAAGAGGCCAAGGAGCGCGGGATCTCCGAACCCGATCCCAGGGAAGACTTGGGGCTCATGGACGTGCTCCGAAAGCTCGTGATTCTGGCGAGGACCGCCGGCTGGGAGCTCGAACCGGAAGACGTCCGCGTCGAGCCGATCCTGCCCGCGGAGCTCCTCGCGGCGGAGTCGGTCGAGGCCTTCATGGCGGGGCTCCCCGCGCTCGATGCCGAAATCGCCGAACGCAGCCGCGCGGCCACGGAAAAAGGATGCCGCCTCGCGACCGTGGGGCGAGTGGACGCGAACGGCGCGGAAATCCGCATGGTCGAGGTCCCCCTCGACCGGCCGGCCGCGCGGATTCGCGGAACGGAAAACGTCCTCGAGATCCGATCCATGCGTTACTCGCGCCACCCCATGCTCATTCAGGGTCCGGGCGCGGGACCGAACGTCACGGCCGCTGGGCTCATGTCGGATCTCCTGGCCGCTTCCGAACGTGTGACCCACGGCCTCCGGAAGCCCGTTGATGCCACCTGAGCGGGAGGTCGCGGCCTTCGCTCCGGCCACCGTCGGAAACGTCATCTGCGGCTTCGACACTTTCGGGCTCGCGCTCGAATCCCCGGGTGACCTCGTGCGCGCCCGGCTCAGCGCATCCCCGGGAGTGAGGATCACCAGGATCGAGGGAGATGGAGGCCGCCTTCCCACCGAGGCCGACAAGAACTCTGCCACCGTCGCCATCCAGGCGCTCCTTCAGGCGACCGGACGCAAAGAGGGAATCGAGATCGTTCTGGAGAAGGGCCTTCCCCTCTCCGGCGGGATGGGGGGAAGCGCTGCGAGCTCGGTGGCCGGCGTCTTCGCAGCGGACGCGCTCCTCGACACCCGTTCGTCACCGGAGACTCTTCTCGAGTGTGCCTTGGCTGGAGAAGGGATGGCGGCGGGCGGCGCGCACCTCGACAACATCGCCCCTGCCCTCCTCGGCGGCCTACTTCTGGTCCGCCCTTCGCGTGTCCGGCCGGTCGTCAGGCTTCCCATTCCTCACGGCCTCTCGGTCGCGCTCCTCCATCCCAACGTCGAGATGAGCACCCGCGAAGGGCGCGTAGCGATCGGAAGCGCGGTTCCGCTGAGCGCGGCGGTCATCCAGTGGGGGAACACGTCCGCGTTCGTGCAGGGGCTGCACAGCGGAGACTGGGAACTCGTCGCCGACTCCCTCGAGGATCGAATCGCGGAGCCGCACCGGGCGCACCGGATCCCCGGATTCGCCGCGGTGCGGGCAGCGGCGCTCCGGGCGGGTGCCGTCGGATGCGGAATCTCGGGGGCGGGCCCTTCGATCATGTCCCTCTGCCGCACTCCCGAAAGCGCCGAACGCGTCGGCGCGGCGATGCGCGAAGCCTTCGCGAAGGCTTCGGATGTTGAAGCGCGGCTCTTCCTCTCTCCAGTCTCGCCGCGCGGTGCCCGCATCGTCCATGATCGCGCCGCCGACAGCTGACGACCCGACGGTGATGCGACTCGTTTCGACCCGGCCGCCCTTCGAGGAAGTCTCGCTCCGCCACGCGGTGCTCGAAGACCCTTCCCCGAGTGGGGCGCTCTACCTTCCCGTATCCCTTCCTCGGCTGTCGTCGCGCGAGCGCGACGCGCTGGTCGGCCTTCCCTTCCCCGAAGTCGCGGAGCGGATTGCCCTCCTCCTCCTCGAGCCGATGCTGGGGAGCGATGTGGTTCGGGAGATCGTGCGCGGCGCCTTCGACTTCCCCGTTCCCGTGGTTCCCGTGGGAGAGCGCACCTGGATCCTCGAGCTCTTCCACGGCCCGACCGGGTCGTTCAAGGACTTCGGGGCCCGCTTTCTCGCCCGACTCCTCCCGCACCTGCGGAAGGTGGACGAGGGTCCGGTATTGATCCTCGTGGCGACTTCCGGAGACACCGGCGGAGCCGTCGCCGAGGCCGTCCGAGGCCTCGAGGGCGTGAAGGCGGTCGTCCTTTTTCCCCGGAATCGCATCAGCGACGTCCAGCGCCGCCAGATCCAGGCCCCCGCGAGCTCCGGCTCGGTGATCCCGGTCGAAGTGGAGGGTTCCTTCGACGATTGCCAGAGGATGGTCAAGGAAGTCCTCGCGGATCCGGGGAAGGGATTCCCGGGAACGCTCACATCCGCGAACTCCGTGAACGTGGGACGCCTGATCCCTCAGTCCTTTTATTACGCGTACGGGTGGGCATCTCTCCCCGACGCGGAACGCGAAAATCTGGTCGTGAGCGTTCCCTCGGGGAATCTCGGCAACCTCACCGCCGGAATCATCGCGGAGTCGATCGGGATCCCGATCTCGCACTTCGTGGCCGCGAGCAACGCGAACGACGCGATGCGGCGTTACCTCGAGGCCGGCCGCCTCCCGGAAGGGCCTTCCCTCGAAACGCTGTCGAGCGCCATGGATGTGGCGCGCCCGAGCAACCTCGAGCGGATCCTCACGATTTACGAGCGGGACATCCCCGCGCTCCGTGAGCGGATCACTCCGACCCGGCACGACGACGCGGAGGTCCTCGAGGCGATGGGTCGGGTCCACCAGGAGCGGAATTACCTCATGGATCCCCACACCGCCGTGGGATACCTCGGGCTGGAGGAAGTACGCCAGGGGCGCGGCGCCGTACCGGGACTCATCCTCTCTACGGCCGATCCCGCCAAGTTCCCCGAAACCGTGTTGCGGGCCACCGGCCAGGCGCCCCCCGCGCGCGGCGATTGGGAGGGGGAAGGCACCTCTTCCGAAGCAATCGCGGCGATCCGCAAAGGGGAAGAGGCCACCGTCCGGCTCGGTCCGGATCCCGACCAACTCCGCACCCTCGTCAGGAACGCTGCGAACGCTATTGCCTGATCGCCAGTCCGCGCCGAAGTTAGCGGGGCTTTGTAACCGGTGGTTCAACCTTAATACGAGGGGATCGACCATGAGGAGTGCCCGCGGATGAACGCGATCTTGCTGGCCGCCATCGGTCTCGGCGCCTTCGCTCTCGGTTATCGGTTCTACTCGAAGTTCATCGCGGAGAAGCTGTACCGGCTCTCCGAGGACTTTGTGACGCCGGCGCACGAGCTCGAAGACGGCATAGACTTCGTCCCGACCAACCGGTTCGTGCTCTGGGGGCACCACTTCGCTGCCGTGGCCGGCGCCGCTCCCATTCTCGGACCCGCCATCGCCGTGATCTGGGGTTGGCTTCCGGCCTTCCTCTGGGTCACCCTCGGAACGGTCTTTTTCGCGGGGATCCACGATTTCGGAGCGCTCTGGGCGAGCGTGCGCCACAAGGGACAGTCCATCGGCGCCCTCACCGAGACGATCGTCGGAAAACGCGCCCGCAACGTCTTCATGATCGTGATCTTCCTCCTCCTCCTGATGGTGAACGCCACTTTCGCGATCATCATCGGGGAGCTTTTCGTCAGCACGCCGAGCAGCGTCATCCCGGTCTGGGCCGTGCTCCCCGTGGCCATGGCGATCGGATGGGGAATCTACAGGAAGGGTCTTTCGCTCGTGTGGGTCACCGCCATCGGCGTGATCGTTCTGTACGGGACGATGTTTGTGGGGGACGCGATTCCCCTCGAGCTTCCGGCCCAGATCCTCGGTTACGGACCCGAGGAACAATGGGTGATGATCCTCTTCATCTACGCGGCCATCGCATCGATTCTCCCGGTCTGGCTCCTCCTGCAACCGAGGGACTACATCAACGGGATTCAGCTCTTTGTCGGCCTCGCCGTGCTGTACACCGCCGTCCTCATCGCGAATCCGACCATCGTCGCACCCGCCATCAACCCGAACCCGCCGGCGGGTACCGACCCCCTGATCCCTCTCCTCTTCGTGACGATCGCCTGCGGGGCCATCTCCGGATTCCACGGTCTCGTCGCTTCGGGCACGACGTCCAAGCAGCTAAACAAGGAGACGGATGCCCGCTTCGTGGGATATCTCGGCTCCACCGGCGAGGGGATCCTGGCGCTCGCCTCGATCATCGCGTGCACAGCGGGATTCGCCACGACGGCGGACTGGACGGCGTTTTATTCGTCCGGCTCCATCGGCGGCGGCATGAACGGCTGGGTGCAGGGCGGCGGCGCCCTCGTGGCCCAAGGACTCGGGCTGCCCGCGGGCTTCGCGGGAACGCTCCTCGCGGTCATGGCCATCCTCTTCGCCGCCACGACGATGGATGCGGGAGTGCGACTCCAGCGCTATATCGTGCAGGAGTGGGGCCAGATCTACGGCCTCAAGTTTCTCACCGGGCGCTACCTCTCGACACTCGTCGTCGTACTCTGCTGCGTGGGGCTCGCGTTCGGGGTCGGAGAAGGTGGCGGTTCCGGCGGTCGCATCATCTGGCCACTCTTTGGAACGACCAATCAGCTGCTCGGGGCCCTGACCCTTCTCGTGCTCTCGACGCTTCTCATGAAGCTGGGCCGGCCGGTCATCTATACCCTCGCCCCCCTCTCCTTCCTCCTCGTTATGACGATCTGGGCCCTCATCTTCCAGCTCAGAAAGTTTTACGACCAGGGCAATTATTTCCTCGTCGGGGTAGACCTGATCATCCTGGGCGCTGCGATCTGGGTCGCACTCGAGGCGCTGGGCGCCCTTGCCCGGGCGCGTAAGGAAGGGCTGGACCGGAAGGCGGCCGAAGTCTTCGATTCCGGAGTTTGAGGCCAGATTCCAGAAGGCCCGGTCCTGGGGGCGGCGCGGGTTTCGCCGCTTCCAGGACCGGAGCGCGAGCGAAGGAGGCCGCCGTGCCGGATGACGACGCGAAGTCACGGATCAAGGAAATCGCCGAGCTCCTTCGCGAGTTCTACGTCGCACCTTACCGCAGCACTCTCTCCCGCGCGGCGAGGGACGAGGACGACCTCTTCATGCTCCTCGTTTATTCCGAGGTGGTGGGAATCCCGAATCCCGCCACCTATTACATGCTCGAGATGCTCCCCATCCTCCAGGAGAGGTTCCACGATTGGCACCGGCGCATGGGCATGGATCACTCGCCTCTCAGCCACATCGCCTGTTGCTGAGCTGATGCTCGCGTTCGCGGACCGGCCGATCGTTTTTGTCGGAGGAAAAGGTGGAGTCGGTAAGACGACCACGGCCTCCGCACTGGCACTGGCGTTCGCCGAATCGGGAAAACGCACTCTCCTCGTCTCCACCGACCCCGCGCACAATCTCGGCGACCTCTTCGACCGGACGATCGGGGACCCGGGGACGGAGATCGTGCCCGGCCTCGACGCACTCGAGATCGATCCGGACGACGAGGTGGACCACTACCTCGACTCCGTGCGCCAGAATCTCCGGGAGCTAGTGCGGCCGGAAATGTACAAGGATATCGACAGCCAGATCGAGCTCACGCGCATGGCCCCTGGCGCCCAGGAGGCCGCGCTCCTCGAACGCATGAGCCGGATCCTGCTCGAGTCGTCGGAATCGTACGATCGGATCGTCTTCGACACGGCGCCGACGGGCTCCACCCTTCGCCTCCTCTCCTTGCCGGAAGTCATGACGGCCTGGATGGAGGGACTTCTCAAGCGAAGGGAGAAGGCGGAGAGCTTTCGCGAGAGTCTGCGAGGAATGACGATGGACGAGGAGGAGGGAGGCGGCGCCGACCCCCGCGCGCAACGGATCCGCAAGATTCTGGACGCCCGCAGGAACCGGTTTTCGAGGGCTCGCCGAATCTTACAGGACGCGAGCCGCTGCGCCTTTGTCCTGGTCGTGATTCCGGAGAAGCTGGCGATCCTAGAAGGATACCGAGCTTATCAGGCTCTTACGGCGGCGCAGATTCCCGTCACCGGTGTCATCGTCAACCGAGTCCTTCCGGAGGGGAATCTCGGCGAATTCCTGGAGAGCCGGCG